>DALC01000048.1:0-2789 GCA_002499325.1 Euryarchaeota archaeon UBA538 | reverse complement strand
CCAATGAATCCATAGATCGGATACCCATCGAAGGCGAATCCAACAATAGGTGAATGCTCTGAAAGCGATCTAGAAGAATCAATACTGTAGTCCCTCCATGTTTGATTAGTTTCCTCATCCGGATGCCAGTGGGCGCAGTTAGCGTCTGCATGATAATGGTAAGCGCCACCAGGACCTGAGTGGCCATGACATATCCCTAACCAGATATGTTGCCTGTCTTCTTCATACTCTCCCTCATGCCCGGCAACCGCATCTCCACCCGGGCCATCTTCAGGTCCGAAAATGGGAACTCCATTAACAGCTAAGGCAACAGCGTCTCTCTCAGGAGCCATAGTACAACCATCCGTCGAGAGAGTCGGGTCGCAACCAGTCTGATTATTGGGAACTATCGGAATCCTCCATTCGAGAGTTTGCTCAGTTGTGCAGCAACCAGGACCCGACTCTAAGTCATGGTTGGGTATTCCATTGGAATCGATTATGATCTCAGTCTCTCCTATCTCAAAACTCAATTGACATAGATGATTGTCCGACTCAGTAGTATTGTAATCATCCACTGGTTCTATCTGCTCAGTTGAGTCACACAGGAGCACTTCTCGCCACCACTCTGAAGACCCAGTTTCTAGTTGATTGTCATAATTACACGAACCGTCATCTAGGGTGGCTTCATTGTTGAAGTTCGAAGCATCAGGATCAGTGCATCCATATTGCCGAACGTCCCGAATGAATGATACGACATTTTCGAACTCCCTATCAGACGATAATGGCAAATTGTGGTCTGCAGAACCAACCAAGTGCGTTACATTTGAGAACAACTCTGCCAATTCAGCAGAACCATATCCGAACCATGCATCATTCTCACCTTCAAAAACAAGTGCTGGAACATCGAAAGGAGACTCACTTTCTATAGTGTCATTTAGCCCTCTATGGCCCGTTTCCAAATAACCATTGAACAAAATTACTTTATCGAACTGAACATCAGAGTACGCGAGATAAATCGCTGACATAGCAGCCCCTTGTGAAAATCCGAGAAGGCCATAAAACGGGCCGTTATTATGGACAAATTCATCTAGGAAATCTATCGACCTATCTGCCCAGCTTGGATCATTGGTACCCTGTTCTTTGCCCCCTGGTGGATCACGAACCCAAACACTGCCGTCTTCGGGAGATTGTACAAAAACGAATTCAAACTCCGGAAGAGCCCCCATCAAATCTTGCATCCCCTGCTGTGATTCAAAAGCCGAGGAACTTTCGCCTCCTCCATGGAGGCTTAGTATCTTCAATCTAGAAGGCTCATCATAATCACAGGAACCGTCATCCTCGTCAGCGCCTGAGTCATAGTTGTTGGCATCTGGATCAGTACAACCAGTCACGGGCTCCGGCTCAGGTAGCATTACAGTGATGCCAATGGTCTTTTTATTGGAGGTTTCAACCCATGTTCCGCATGTGACCTCCAGTGAAACAATAGTATTTTCCTGTATGTTGGAAAGCTCCAATCCGTATGTTCCATCTTCCCCGATTGGCAGTCCTAGACTGGACTCTTCGATATCCGCGGTGCTCCATCTCAATCCACACGTCGAAATATCATCATGAATGACATGCCCAGAAATCGGAGCGCTGCCACCTTGTTCAATTTCGAAAGCACTCTGCGAGATTGTCAGCTGGGCTTCACTTTCTTCCGGATAATGAATGATGAAAGCTTTGGCCCAGGTTGTCTCCTGACCAAGACTATCGGTTGCAATAACCTGAAGGGCATGACTGCCAACTTCAAGGGACGAGATGTCAAGGGTTACTACTCCCTCTGAATTTGGTGTTTGAGTCATTAGTTCCCCGTTCAAGGTGATCAAGACAGAAAGGCTTCCCATTTCCTCATCTGAGATCGATATATTCACAGTTTCAATCTCGCCAATCAGTATAGTATCGGGTACATCGGAATCAATACTGGGAGAGCCATTTGCTCCCTCTTCCTCGATTCCAAAGAACAGTATGCCAGTCATCACGCTAGTAATCATCAGTGCCGATAAGAATAGCGATCTAGCCACCCCATTATCCCCTGCCATATCCCTAAGTGTAAGAGGTAGCATATAATTGGGACAGTGCGAGATTCAGAGAAAAGAGGTAAAATACAATAATCATTCATTAACGAGAGTGATTATATCTTGCAAGAACTCATCTGCATCCCAGAATATTCCAGAATATGCAACTCTCTTTCGCATCTCCTTGCCTACTATGAATGTGGTAGTTGAGTGTCCCACTTCATACTCCCCAAGAGACTCATGATGAGGGTCTTGGGACTCAGTAGAATTATCTTCCATTGACCCTATCATATTGCATGATAGCCAATCCGAATCAGCCCTCTCGTAACCGTCATCGCACATGCAGTGGGCGGTACTTCCCGAGCCCATTATCCATCCATGTCCATTACAGTCCTCGCCGGGGGGAGCCATGCTAGTGTTGGAGTTGCTTGAAATCCATGCTAGGTGTGTCTCGCTATCCATCATAATGGATGAGCTCGACTCCTGGGACTCTACCCAGATTTCACTATCTGAGTCCCAGTAGTGAAGGACCCAATTCCAGTCTTCATCAGATGTCCATCCGTCAATTGTTCCGGAACTATTGGGCCCATCTCCTAAATTGCTAGTAATATTATACTCCAGAGTTGCACCTGAAATGAAATCAGAACCATTTTTCCCGAACCCCCTCTGTTCAAGAATCGAACTGGAATTATCAGGATAAAGTAAAACAAGCCTGTTAAGGCCACTTTCTGGAGGCTCACTTGCCGAAATGTGCTC
>DALC01000075.1 GCA_002499325.1 Euryarchaeota archaeon UBA538 | reverse complement strand
CCCAGTCTAGATACTAGAACGGTTTGCAGGCACACGCTAATCAAACACGAGTCTATGGGGTACCACGAAGACTACGCCAGACTGGATAATATTGCTGATCCTAATTTCATCGAAGCGAAGGGTTATGTCAATGTGGGAAATAGTAGAAACAATCTTTCAGTTGAGAATATGCCAACCCATCAAGAGATCCTAGAATTCTCTGAAAGGCTGGCTCCGATGGTTGGACGGGAGGTTCTTTCAGACAGGAGGGAGAGCAGAGTCGCTCTCATAGGGAAAGAGATGATTCCAGTCGAGCTACCCATTGCCAAAAAGGAGCTACCCAAGGACCTCGGGATAGCCAAGCCACAGAGGTTCCTACTTCCTCAAGCCTGAATCATGGGCCTACTGGAGCCACATTCAGGACATAGCTGATCTGTTGAGTCTAGGTAGTCATGATTACAAGCGGGACAGGTTGGTGCTAGTACTCTCACAGTCTTGGATGATACCTCTATTTTCTCATCCTCGACTCTCTCCAGCTTCAGAGAGTCTCTATCAGCATCAGGGACATCGAATCTGCCCGGTCCACCAAGCTTTAGAAGGAGGTCTGGAGGTAGTGTTATTGTCCCGGTCTCATCTATAATTAGTTCTCTAGTATCTGAGAGATCTGCCATATCGAAATCAGTTCCATGTTGCGCGACGAACCTTCCGTCTCTAAGCTCTAAGGACCTCTCACAGAAGTATGCCACATCCCTGTTATGAGTAACCAGCAAAAATGCCACATTCTCTTCCTCATGCAGCTTCTCAAACAGCTCAAGCACCTCCCTGCTGGTTATAGGATCCAATGCACCGGTGGGCTCATCGGCGAGAATTAGCTTCGGATTGGTTATTAGTGCCCTTGCTATAGCAACTCGTTGCTGCTCCCCCCCAGAGAGTTGCTCTGGCATTCCCATCCATCTATCTCCCATAGCTAGTCTCTCAAGTAGCTCCATTGCCTTCGCTCTAGCTGGTCCTGGCATCACTCCCTGGTGCCTGAGCGGTTGTGCGACATTATCTAACGCATTTAGATCTGGGAGTAAATTTGAGTCTTGGAAAATGAAAGAAACTGTCTCTTGACGGAGTTTAACGAGTTCGTTACCGGTCATCCTAATCATCTCCTTTCCTCCTAAGGAAACTGAACCAGATGATGGTTTCATTAGTCCCCCCAGGCACTTCAGAAGAGTGGACTTGCCTGAACCAGAGGGCCCGATTACAGCTACGGCCTCGCCCTCATTGATTCTGACATTAAGACCTCTAAGGGCGACAACGTTCCCTTCGAGACTCAGGCTCTCATAGATATGGTACATATTTTTGGCTTCAAGTATTACCAAGCTTTCGTCCATTCTATTACTCCCCCTTCAGAACTATGGCAAGATCGGACTTCAGCGCCCTCCTAGTGGTGAAAAGCAATGCTATCACAACAGCGACTAAGACGGAAGCGTTGACAAATATCAGCTCAGTCCATGGCCAGACCAAATCTCTGTCTATCGGGGCACTTTGACCTAGGAAAATCTGGAAGATGAATCCAAAGACTCCAAAGAACCCATTGAAAGCCTCGGATATTGCGAGTCCAAGTATTACTCCCAGTCCCATACTAACTAACAAAATAGCCATGATTTCAAACAAAACCAGTCTCATTACCTGTTGTGGACTGGCTCCTATTGCCTGAAGGATGGCTAGTTCCTTCTTCCTCTGAGATAGGACCAGCGAGAGGAATACGAAGGCTGATGCGATTGATGCAAGCGAGGCTACCACGAATTGTAGACTGAGAAGACCGGGGGTCCCGAAGATTAGTCCTCCAGTTCTCTCGTTGGCCTCATGATTCGTTCCCCAGTTACTGGATGATGCAACTCCAACACCATTGGATATTTCGACTCCCAGTGTCTTCAAAGCATCCTTACAGTCTTTCTGGGTCTCATCACAAAGTTCGAAGAACCATCGATTGGAAGTGTATGACTCTACCGCGTTTTGACCTAGAAGTTCCTTGTAGGTAGCCTCTCCAATGACTATTGCCTGATTTGCTTCAGAGGATTGTAGTCCCGGAACCCATCTGTGCCCACCCAGGTAAGTAATGTCTGCCCCAGTAACAGTAGTAGTGATGATTGGGTTCATGTCGCTGTCCAAACCACCGAAACTATATGATGTGAACTCGATCGATGTGTTTGATCCTATGTCATTATTGGAGATGTCAAGTTGACTTCTGGCAGAGGAGCCGGCGGTAAATCCGAAGGACGCCCAGCCAGTCGATACTAGATCAATGTCATCCCCGGGAATAGTCTGCTCGTCCCATTGGAGAGTATTCTCATGCCCGTCAAATAGAATCCATGTCCTCAGGAGGGAGCCTTCCCCTTTCTGATTAGTGAATATGTCTCCCACTGAAGTCACATAGTCTATTGAGTCGATCTTCGACTCTCCTGCTCTCTGGATTGCCAGGGTCACTTCGTCCATTGCACGTTGCTGGGAAACAGGCTCTTCAAACTGAACCTGCAGGTCCGCACCTGTCTGAGCCGAGGTTGTCCTCTCATCTACCAATGTACCAGTGTATCCCTGAACAGCGGCCACGGTTACTATGGACAGTGTCAGTAGAAGAATTATTGCTAGCCTGTTCACTGACTCGCTCGATCCTGATCCCTTCAGTCCCCTCTTAATGTCAGTAAGAACCGGGCTCCAGCCAAACAGAGTGGTGAAAATCCTCGGACCAGCTGCACCGATCCTTCCGAGTACTAGTGCCCCACCTATCCAAAGGAAGAACGGACCAAAGAGGAACAATAGTCCGTCCACAATGAAGTTTGAGCTTATCCCATCATCGCTAATTGGTCCAAAGCCCCCATTGCTTTCTATCCAACTCTCGAGGAATGAGAGGATTCCAACGAAGAATATTATCAGATGTAGCCAAAGCCTTGATTTCTTTCTTATGGAGACTCTCCTGACTCCCTCGTCGATTTCAATGCTGAGGAAATCTTTGGTCCTAGAGCTTCCAAACAACAGGGTAAGCCCCACGGTTACCGTAAATATAAGCAGAGTAACGAGTCCACTCAGGGTTGGAACGACTCTGAAGTCGCTTCTCTCGAATGCCATGAATCCGACGGCATCTAGGACAACTGGAACCGAGGCCATCGCTAAGAGGTAGCCGGTGAACCACCCAATTACACCGACCACTGCCAGTTCCCTGAGTATCATAGATGTCAGGCCGGACTCCGTGCCCCCAATTACCCTATGAATCGAAATCTCCCTTCTCCTCTGTTCCAGTGATAGGACTAGACCATAGATCAGGACTGAGAACGAAAGGACAACTATCGGTATCATCAGTATGTAATCGAACACGCTGATTATCCCAAGGAAAATGTTCAGGAAGCCTATCGTTCCGGAAATCAGGTCATTGTACTCAATCATTATGTCATTACCTGTTGTGTAATTTACTCCTTCGATATCCCCTTTCAGACCGTCTAACCAATCTGTGGCCGCTCTGGTGGATGATGAGGGGAGCTCGTTTCTATCTATGGCGATACCGAGATAGCCGTGGTCATTGTTCATCAAAGTGAGCTTCTGATCCTCGGTGAGTACCGAATCTGACACCATTATTGGATTGAATAGCAAAGTGGGGTTTCCCGCTCCCCCTTCTTGGTAAACTGCGGCAACCTTCAGGTCGTATACCGTCATGTTCACCTGACAGTATAGATATCCTGATTCTTGATTGAAGTACTCTTCACCGGGACAATCGTCGAACCCTGTTGCAATGGATGCGAATCCGAGATAATCGTAGGTGTAGGAGAAAGTCAGAGTATCTATTGTGTCGTTGACACCTACTCCTGCCTTACTAGCGATCTCTGAGGGTAGGATTATCGAGCGATTTGAAGATGCTTCCTCGTCGGAGCTAGGCCATGAACCATATATCACGCGATTGGCATGACGTTCGCCCAAATCTCCATCCCATATCCCATCTCCATAGAATCTAATCGTCCTTTTGTCATTGATTGGTGGTCCTGAGTCGTATGCCTCTGGATAGTCCCAACTGACATTAGTCCAGTCACCTGTGATTCCTGTTGCATCGACCGCATTGAGTGGTTGTGGGATTATGCCTCCCTCATCAAAGAACCCGTTGACTCTGACTCCCTGTCTCCCGAACACAAGGCCACAATCAGAAATCTCCTCCATCTCTATCAACTCGGAGCAAGCTGACTCCCATAGTGTTGAGTCGTTCGTCCTGCCCTCTGAATCGGGATCGGGATCTTCTGCGAAGTCCACCTTACCGTCGAATATTTCCTCTTGAAGAGAGAACTGCAGGAATGCGCCACTGAGGCCTGCAGAGTAGGCCAGGACTGTTGTGATTACAAGTGAAGCTAGGAATACTCCGGCGAAAACTGCGAGAACCCTTTCTCTACCAATCCAAGCGCTTTTCATAGACATAGACAAATTATCTGGAATCGCAGAAACAATCTCTCTAAT
>DALC01000053.1:14731-17343 GCA_002499325.1 Euryarchaeota archaeon UBA538 | reverse complement strand
TAGAAGTCCCGGGTTCCGCGTACGCCCTGTGCCATGACAACGCCACGAACTTGACCACTTCAAGCCCTATGGCTCCAGGGAGGCGCATCATTCCTTTACTGAGGGGTTCAGCCTTCTCCAAAGCCAGTAGGCTATGGCGATGATTGCGACCGCCCATCCTGGGGTGATAATGAGGATAGCCACAGTGGCTGCGACTTGTTCCAGCATGGTTCTGGCTATCTGAGCTCTGCTTCAAGGGTTACGAGTGTATGTGCCAACGAGCTCAGCTTCGATGGTCGCGAGTGTATGTGATCTGGTTTCTCCATATTCATCGGTGAATGAGGAGGGCAGTACATCACCAACCTGGACGATGAATTCGTCCTCCCCTCCGGGTAGTGTATCAATTGGTGCTTCTGCACCCTCGGGTACGTTCCTGTAAAGTGGTCGTGGTTCTAGTTCGAAGTCACCAGAGAGAATGTAAAGTGGCCACGGACCTGCCTCAGAGCTGGTTGGTACCATGCGATTTACGAGTACGTATCTGTTCATTCCTATGAATAAAGACGCGGTAACTCCCCAGAACAGCAAGATAATCGAGATTCCGTTGGGGTTGGATGGGTTCCATGGATCGTCTACATTAACCAATAAATCGATGAAGTACGATCCCATAAGGACGGAGAACATTATCGGGAATCCCAGGTACATGATGTAGTCCCACCACTTACCTATCCACCAGTCGTTATCACCGGTGTTGATGAAGTCATCACGGAACGAGGAAACTCCATTGTCCAAGTAATCCCTGAAGCTGAATTCCTCAATTCCATTCTCAGACTGCCAGTGTCTGTATCTGCTCCAGCCATATTTCCAGATACTATAGGCTATGAACAGGCCACTGAACATGAGTCCGTAACCCCAGATATGGTCTTGAACCTCCAGGAACTGAGGGAATGCGACTCCTGTCGCGGTGTCCATTTTGATCCAAAGTGCCGCACTTGGGAGCCCGAAGAGGAAGATCGCTACGCTCGTGAAACCTACGGCCTGCGACCTATCGACACCGTGATCGACGAAGTTTCTTACACATAGCTCAACAGTGGAGATCATTGATGTCAAGGCAGCGAATGACAATGCGAGGAAGAAGACGGTTACCATCACTACCTGCACTACTGGTCCTCCTGGGGCCTGTGCAAAAACTTCGGGCAGGACGAGGAATGTAATAGCGGAGCTCCCAGCTCCAACTGCGCTCAGAGGGTCGTCGACAACCGCGAAAACTGCCATCATAACTGTCAATCCGGCGATGATGCTGATGCTGTTGTTCGCTAGGCACATGGTTGCGGCGTTGAGGGTAGTATCCTCGTCCTTTCTCATGTAGACAGAGTAAGTGATTGCCATGCCCATTCCTGCTGAGCAAGACCACGCTGATTGAGACAGTCCGCTAATCCATGTCTCTGGTTCCATCAAGTACTCAGGTTGGATGCTGAACATGTAGACGAAACCGTCCAGTGTTCCATCATTGAGATCCATAACGAAGGCGAGGAAAAGTGCGGAGAAGAGAAGGATGAATAGAGAAACCATTAGAATGACGTTTACCTTCTCGATAGCCTTAGCCCCCCTCCATATAGCTGCCATGGTAATTATAACCGCAATAGCTTGGAACATTATCACATCAGTTGGTGATTGCAGGAATGAATTCCAAACCTCGGTGGTATCTACCTCGCTTCCCAGTCCTCCTCTGACTGCAGTCTGGAAGTAATTCAGGCACCATCCAGTGACTACAGCGTAGTAGAACCCTATCGCTGTGGATATCCAGGCGGTCCAAAGGCCCATCCAGGCGAAGTTCTTTCCGGCGAATATTCGGAAAGTTCCAACAGTTCCAGTCCTACTTCTCTTCCCTAGAGCGAACTCAGCGATAATTAGGGGAACTGACCAAATGAAGAGGAAGATTAGCCAAGGAACTAGGAAAGAACCCCCTCCATTCGCTCCTACCATTCTGGGGAATCTCCAGATGTTACCGGTTCCAATTGCTGCACCAATAGTCGCGAAAATCAGCCCCAGACGACCACTGAACTCGTCTGACCCTCCTTCAGTCATCAGGGGTCCTCCAGATCATAATCATCTGGTAGCCCGATAACGCCACCTTCCTCGTCGAACATCGCTCTGAGGGTCAGCCCGAGTCCGCCCCATACGAAGCTGGCAATAACGATGAACATCATGACTGATAGAACGCTTGAGCCGAAAGAGGCTCTGTATGGTATTGCTAGCTCGTAGTAGTTGCCCATCTCCAGCGTAGGGTAAGTGAACGGGAACGCCCCGTTAGTCGTTCCTAACATCGCCTTGTACTGTATCTTGCCAACTGAGGTGTCAGGTAGGGGAATCTGGGAGTAGAGGACGGTTCCGTTAGATCCATCCAGTAAGATGCACTGAGTTTCTTGCCCCTCGGCAGGTACGGCGAAGCCAGACATCTTCCAAGGGACATCGATCCACTCCGTCGGACCAAAGTCATCTTGCTGCCTGTTGGGTTGTACCAGTCTCCACATGAGATGAGTCATGTTGATGTCTGTGGAGTAAGGGAATGATTCGTCTAGGCAGAGAGATATCGGGATATCTCCGTTACCTACTTCAACCTCTGATGGCTCTTG
>DALC01000053.1:13943-14299 GCA_002499325.1 Euryarchaeota archaeon UBA538 | reverse complement strand
TGAGCTATGTCATCGGGATGTTGGTGGAAGGCGGTTCCGATCTCCATGGTGTAGCAGTACGAGTTGTGTACGCCATAGTGCCAGTCGCAGAAGTCGCCGGTGGTAGGGTAGAGGTCAGAAGACTGCATGGGGGCGTAGTCCGTCATCTCTCCCATCTTGACGCCATGGTAGACCAAGAATTCGTCATCGGGGGTGTAACAACCTGTGCAATGCCCCCACGGCCAGAGAACTAGCTCTGAGAACGAGTGCCAGCTGAGTGTGGCCTTGAAGTCAGAAAATCCGTCATTGTCATCATCATTCATCTCGGTCATGTCCTGGATTAACTTTGTCTCAGGCTCGCTGTTTCCACCCATCCA
>DALC01000053.1:12045-13552 GCA_002499325.1 Euryarchaeota archaeon UBA538 | reverse complement strand
TCTTGGTCAACAGTATCTACCGGTCCGTTGTAGACGTCATTGTTGGGTCCGGCATCTCCAGCATAGCACATACCTGGAAAGAGGGGACCTGTGGCACCCAAAGGAGCTCCCCATTCGTACTGGAAATTACGATTTAGATCTACGCCGTCACAACTGGGATCGGGTTCTTCGTCGACATCTGGAATTGGGGTAACGCCTGTGACTGTGTTGTCTCTTAGATTCTTTCTCCATCCAGAGGTAGGACAATTCTCCCATGCGGTTGGCCCGCAAAATACCTCTCGGTCATATCTGTTGCCATCTACGTTTAGCATTGGTATAAGATACATCTCTCTTGTGTTTACCATATCGGTGATGAACTGCTCTGAGAAGTCCTCATCGACTCCCAGGTCTCCGGGACCACATGGATTTCCATCACCATTGCTATCCTGGAAGGAGGAATTTAGCATCAAGCAATCCCCATCATTATCAATTCCATCCCATCCATCCTCGTCTACCAGCCCATCGCCATCATTATCCACTCCGGCCATGCCATAGTAGTACGCGATGGTCTCCAAGAATAGCATTGGTACTTCGTAGGACATCCATTCCCTAGCATGGAAATTCCCTGCTAGCATAACATCAGGTCTGTCTTCATAGTTTCCACAGTCGCCGACAAATGCATTACATTCGCCCCCGTGTACATCTGCAGTAATTTTGATCCAGGGGCTATCGTGGTTGTAGTGCCATCCCTGGTAAGTCCCTCGATTTGTCTCCTCGCCACGAGCATTCATACCACCGTTCATCCCATCGTGAAAGGTCATTATCTCGGAGTTTTGGTCTGCTAGATTCTGCATTCGCTGTTTCATAGTAAAGTAGTCGTGGTATTCTCTGAACTGTACTCTACTGTCGCCTCCCCATGGGAAAATCTGGAACGTGTATTCGTCAGACCAGATATCTTGTGGAGCTAGTCCTGTCTCAGCATCTTGGGCGGCAACGGGGGTGATGAGCGATACTGGGGCAAGTAAGGAAAGGAGAAGTGGTAAGAGCATGGCCATAACGGTGGTAGTTTGGCTTTTTCTCGCCCCCTTCCTCTGCTCTCGACTCGTCATGTATGGTGCCCCGAAAGGAGGCCACGTATTGAATCCCTCGTTAACCGGTCCTTAGGACCGGGCTGGGTTTATGAGTGGATGCCTGTCGCCCAAATCATGGAACAACTGGATGAGTTCATGTCGGGAGAAGCGGTTTTGGCGGGTTTCTCTGGTGGGACAATGATAGTAATGGCTGGAGTGATTGCCATCAGCGCAATTGCTGGTTTTGCCTCTAGGAGGATACTTTTCCCTAGGCTGATGAATCTGATATCGAAGACAGAAAGGATTGACGGGAGGTCGCTATTGGCTCCTGCTTCTCTGGGCTGGATGATTGGTTTCTTGGTCTTCACGCTAGCAATAGATTGGCTGGTGTCGAACACCAATCCGATATGGGATGAGGTCTCTGTTGAACGTCTGAATTCTTACGTGTACGCCGGTTT
>DALC01000053.1:3977-11612 GCA_002499325.1 Euryarchaeota archaeon UBA538 | reverse complement strand
GAATCGGTTGGAAGGGTGGCGGTCGTCGTCACTGGTGTCTTCATGATGGCTGGCCTCGCAGGGGTGAATCTGAGTGGGCTCATCGCCGGACTGGGAATTACCGGTCTCGCTCTAGCTCTGGCTGCCAAAGACACGGTGGCGAATATATTTGGAGCCATAAGCATCTTGATTGACCAGCCATTCAATGTGGGAGACTGGATTATTGTAGATGGGGTGGAGGGAGAGGTAGTGACCATAGCCCTGAGGACAACCCTGATCAGAACCAGCGCTGATACCCTAGTCACCGTTCCCAACTCTAACATCACTAACTCCTCTGTTGAAAATTTTAGCCAGAGGAGGTTTAGGAGAATAAGGCCATCATACGAGTTTGAAGCTAGTAGCGACCAGGAGTCGATAAAGAGCTTTTGCAGTTCTCTTCTGGAGCAGGTGACGTCTGATCCCAGGTCGATGAAGGAGGATGACTCCTGGGTGAGAATAAGCTCAGTGGGGCCCTCTAAGATTATTGTTCAGACCAACTTCTACTGTGATTCCTCCGCTAAGTCTGAGAGGGAGATGAAGGAGGATGTTGCCCTGATGGCAAAATCCAGAGCAAGCGAGTTTGGATTGAAGTTCCATGAGCCGAGATTCAGGGAAAGTCACACTGTATGAGGTAATCGAATGGGGAGGCTCGTTCTTATCAGGCATGGTCAGTCATTGTGGAATGCTGAGAATAGATTCACTGGATGGACCGATGTCGACCTTTCCGATAGGGGGGTTGAGGAAGCAAAGGAAGCGGGTGATATCTTATCTGAGATACCATTCGATGTAGTCCACACCAGTGGACTCAAGAGGGCACAGAGGACGGCTGAGATTATCATTAGCAGGAGTTCTTATCCAGGGGGTATCCCTGTGATCAAAGATGATCTACTTAACGAGAGGCACTACGGGGACCTACAAGGACTGAATAAGGCAGAGACGGCTAAAATACACGGTGCGGAGCAGGTGCGTATCTGGAGGAGGTCTTTCGATATCCCTCCCCCTGGTGGGGAGAGTCTGAAGATGAATGCCGCGAGAACTGTCCCCTACTTCGAGGGTACCATAATGAGAGATTTGGAAGCAGGGAAGAATGTTCTCATTTCGGCCCACGGCAACTCCCTGAGATCTATTGTCATGCATATCGAGTCGATAAGTCCGGAAGACATTGTCTCAGTTGAGATACCCACTGGAAAGCCACTCTTCTACAAATTCGAAGATGGTCAAATCACTCGAGGAGCACTATGAGAACCATGGGTGCTTTCCGAAGTGATTCCTCGGAATCCTCTTCTTATTTTCGATTTGCCATTTGAATCCCCTTGTGACTGAGAATAGGTACTTGCGTAGTTTTGGTCTGACATAGAATAAATATGCCAGAGAAGCGGTGATTCTATTCCAATCAGAAAGAAGGTGTGGATGGACTCTAATTTTGAGGATGGCCCTTTTTTCATCAATCTCTGAGATTTCCCATTCAACAAACGACTTTCTTCCACCGTCTCTACCTATCATCAGAGAATATCCCTCGCCCTCATCCCAAGTCTGGAACTCTCTGATTAGCACAAATCCATTCAGATACTCCAGGGTGTCTACCGATTTCTCGCCGGGCCAGTTCTGAACTGTGTTCTCTTGACAGAAAGGATGAGAGTCATTCAGATTACCTGGTGAGCTTATCGATTTCCAGACCTCTGACTTCGGAGCCTCTATGACTACTGAGTTCTCAGCGTAAAATGGCCACCCTCTCACAGAAGTTAGAGAGGGTGTTGAGATTTAGATTTGTGTGTGTCCGGACGGCCGGTAATACCGACCGTCCGGATTACGTTTTTACAATAGTTTCTGCAATTATCGTTTTACCGATTATTCCATCTTTGCAGCGTACCAGATCATCATACCGAACGCGCCCTTGTTGACTAAGTCAGCAATGTTGTACAGTATGTTCATGTCGTCTGTTCCCATGCCATCGATGGTTCCAGCTCCCATTAGGTATCCTATTGGGTAGATTGCCCATCCGACAGTTACAATCAATCTCATTGAGTTGAATGCGTACTGAACACTCGGGCTACCAGTCTCTGATGCGGCTTTGACATCTCCGGACCATAGCTCGTATAGGATGTAACCCCATCCAGCCATTCCGATGACCCACCAGACCTCAGCGGATAGATCGATGACGCTGTCCATTGCTCCGGACTCACCGAAGAATCCAGCCACTAGCATGACGATGGATGCTACCATGAGGTTCCTGAACATGACGAAGGTTCCTACGCCAATAGCGGCGAGGATTAGGTAGAATTCAACGACTTGCAGTGGTACTGTAATCAGCCAGTCGATGTATCTGTAGACTAGAGGAGATCCGTCTCCCATTGCCCATACTTCTCTCATGTATGTGTAGTGGTACCATGCCACACCAGTGACCAGTGCGGCCACAGTCATGGATGTCTTCCACTTGTCAGGGACGTTCTGCCTCTCGATGAGGAAGAACACGGTGAAAGCTAACATCATCGCTGTTGCGATCCAGAAGCTTATGCCGACCCAGTCATCATTAGCAAGTGCAGTTGTAGCTGCGCTTACGGTCTGTGTACCGACCACTAGCATAGCTAGCAACGCACTTAGCGCTACTTTCGTTCTTGTTGCATTTGAATAGGGCTTGTTGAATCCCATGGGGGTTGGCACCTGTTTTGAGTATAAAAAATAGCTGTAGCAAAACGGCCAAAACAGCTTAAAAAAAGTCATATCTCCCTAAATGGTATCTCAGGTGAGGGGGACATTCCTCTGTACGTTTTGAGGCAAAAGTATCCTGCCGCGAAGAACCCGAGTGGTGGTATAATCTCAGTTGATGACGGCGGGAACTGATTGATTAAGGTGCTAACTCCAAAGAAGAAAGCCATGAAGGATAGTGCTGCGAAAGTCCTGTTGTTGAACATCTTCTTCTGATACATCTTGACGTATTGCAGAGTATCTATGGCTGGCTGTGGAGCGCCGGATTGATTCGAGGACGCTTCAAGAACATCCATCAGGCACTGCTCGTACTCCCAAATTGCCATCCCTCCCCTGTGGGAGTAGAAGGCTTTGTCTGAAGCCCACTCCTCTGGTGCGGTTTCTCTCCATCCTCCAATCAAAGCAGTTCTAAGTTGCTTTAACGGGAGTTTGGTTGATACTACGTGATGTATTCTGGAGAGATCGTGCACTAGGGATGCCAAGTCTCTCATGGCTGGCTTTTCGGAGTCATGCGGGATTAGTGCATCCGATAATCTGGGAGGGCCTATCCTCACTGTGTCTCCAGAAAAATCTGAAACCCTTACATCAAGTAGGGAAACTGTGCATGGTTGCTCTTTAGTGTAGGGTGCTCTCCATATAAACTGGGCTCGAAGTAACCCCTCAATTTTCTCGTTCCTAGAATTCCATCTCTTTTGGTCGGGCGGCAATTCCCTTAAATTCCTCATCGAGGAGTGGAATGTACCTAAGCACCTTCCCATTCCCCCGAGTATTCCTTGACAAGACTCTAGATCGTTATCTTGGAGTGCCTTTACTAGTGCATCCTCAGAGTTTTCATCTTTGGAAATCAATCTTCTTAGGATGATCACGTCTCTATCGTTCCAAGAGTAGCCCCCCAATGGAACATCGGAACCATTTGGGGCGTTTTTCGATCTTGCCTTCAGCAATCCGTCCGAACCCCAAGGGAGAAACTCCGCAATCCAATCCTCCTCCGCCTCGATTACTACGACTATTCCTCTTTCAGAGTTCTCTGTAGTCAGTCTTGTCACCGATTCGGGCGGAGGGACCTCTCCCCATGATTGGAGTCCATTGACAGTCTCTCTCCAATCCTCCGATGATTTCATGGAAATTGGTTCGATTAGTTCTGCCTTTATTCCGGTGAGGCCATGCATTCCTACTACTTTAATGGGGTGAAATCCGGGGGGAGCCTCGAAGTTGGGCGTTACCTGCCTCAAGGCCTGAGGCCTCCACACTGGTAGCTCGCCAGACATCCTTATCGGTACGAGGAGAGGGTTTCTGTATTCATAGAATCGGTAGCGAAGGCTTGATTCGGCATGTGCCGAGCGGGAGGCATGGGAACCGAGGTCTCTGACCTACCCTTGGCCGTCGATATGGATGGTACCCTAATACTCTCAGACATGTCTAGAATTAGCATCAGGAGAGTTCTATTCAGGAAACCATGGCTAATCCCATCTGTCATATTCAAGGAGATGACTGGGAAAAGAGCAGGATGGAAGAGGGACTTAGGTAGGATTCTTGTTTTCAATCCATCAGAGTTGGAATATCATGAGGGTTTCTTAGAGTGGCTGACTGGTGAGCATTCCAGGGGGAGGGTGATTATCTTGGCTACTGCTTCAGACAGGATTGTGGCTGAGCAAGTAGCTGCTCATGTGGGGATGTTTTCAGACGTGATGGCCTCTGACAATGATTACAACCTCAGAGATAGGAAGAAGGCGGAGGCGCTAGTAGCCAGATATGGCGAGGGTGGTTTTGGATACGCTGGGAACAGTCATCATGACGTCGCTGTTTGGGAAAAGGCTGCTCAAGTTATTGTGGTTAATCCAGATTCTGGTGTACTGGACAGGGTTGGAAACTCTGTTGATATCGTATTCGAGTAAGACCTGAATGAGCTACTTACTTTATCACTAGGAGCTTTTGGTTAATGCATGGTCAACCAGCGGAGACGGCTTGGGAAGAGCTTGGACGCGCTAGCAAAGTGGCTACTCAAATTTAGATTGATATCTATTCCAGCGAAGAGTGTTGCCAATTCCAAGTTAGCATGGAGTCTAATATCTAGATCCGATAGGGTTAGGGCCAATAGACTCAGAGAACGACTGGTTTCAGGGGAGGTTCCGAAACATATTTCCATTATTATGGATGGGAATCGGAGGTTTGCTTGGAATAAAAGCTCGAAAACGGCAGTAGGCCATACTGAGGGGAAGGAGAAGCTGAAGGAGGTGATGGATTGGGTTCTTGATCTGGGAGTTCCTTACTTTACAGTGTACGCCCTGTCCACAGAGAATATCTCAGAAAGAGACAGTGAAGAGTTGGAAATTCTGTATGACCTATATGTTTCCGGTCTTGATGAGATTTCCGTGGATCCTAGGATTCATGATAGGGGAGTGAAGGTACAGGTCGTTGGAAGGTTGGATATGCTCCCTACTAGGGTGAGGGAGTCTATTGAAAATGCAGAAAATTTAACCTCCAAGTACTCTGATTTCACATTCACAGTCTGCCTAGCATATGGAGGGAGGGAGGAGATTGTCGATGCGGTGAAGTCGGTTGCTACAGATTACGCCTCCGGGACATTGGACATCAATTCTATAAATTCATCAGAGATAACGAAGAGAATGTACGCCTCAGAATTACCAGATCCTGACTTGGTAATTAGGACCAGTGGGGAAGAGAGAATATCCAACTTTTTACTTTGGCAGATCGCCTACTCAGAGCTTCACTTCACAGATGTTTTCTGGCCGTCTTTCTCTAAGTCTGATCTGTACGAGGCAATTGAATCGTACCAAAATAGAAGGAGGAGATATGGTGAGTGATTCCTGCCACCACTGCGGACGGGACAGTTATCGTAGTCCTTCTGTGGTTGTAGACGCTGTGGTCACTAGAGGGTCCGGTAGATCGAAGGAAGTCCTTCTAATTAGGAGGGGGCATGAACCTTGTAAAGGAATGCTCGCATTCCCCGGAGGATTTGTGGACTATGGTGAAGACCCAAAAGACGCTGTTATCAGAGAGCTGAAGGAGGAGACAGGGGTTGAGGGGAGTAATCCAATTTCTATAGCGGTCCATGGAGATCCTAATAGGGATCCCAGAAAGCATGTCATAGCCCTATTCTACTTGGTAGAGGTGGATCCAGAGTCAATACCCACGGCAGGTGATGATGCGTCGGAGGCCTATTGGGTCCCCATAGAAGCAGTTACCGAGAATGAAATTGCTGGAGATCATATCTTCATTATCGACAAGCTTAGAGAATAATTCTATCAGCCCCTTACTAATCCCCCCGCCATGGATAGGAAGCTGAGGATCGATATCGGCGGGAAGAGCTACGCACCTTACAGTCCAGGAATTAGTGTCAGAGACCACATCTGGCTATCTGGCCAGATAGATATCACTGAGAGTGACATTGAGTCTCAAACTAGAGGAACATTGGCTAAAATAGACGATTTACTGGAGGCGGCTAATAGTTCTAAGAGAGATTTAGTAAAGGTGACGGTTCTAATGTCTGATATTACTTTTTACTCCAAGATCAACGAGATTTATGGAGATTGGCTAGGTGACTCCATCGCTCCTTCCAGAGCAGCCTATGCGGTTAGTGATCTTCCTCTTGGAGCGCTGGTGGAGATAGTCTGTGAGGCTTTCCGCGGAAGTGGATCTAGTGACTGAGGATGTCAGAACCAGGGGACCGTCCCTTTTCACCCCAGTACTACTAGTCGGTTGCGTAATAGTCCTCGTAGGATTCGCAATCAGAGCATCCTTCGGCGTATTCCAGATCCCCATCGAGGAGGAATTCGGGTGGCCTAGATCGGAGTTTAGTCTTGCAATCGCCATACAGAACTTAGCATGGGGCTTTGGCTCTCCCTTCTTTGGTGCCTTCTCCGAAAAGCTAGGTGACCGGAAGGCGATAGTTTTGGGTGCGGTTCTATATTCTCTGGGACTCGTCCTCACAGCAGGTGCAAGTAGTGCATTCGCTATTCAGTTCTATGAGATCTTGGTCGGGTTCGGAGTGGCAGGGACTGGATTTGGAGTTATACTCGCTGTTGTTGGCCGAGCTAGTGCACCCGAGCACAGAGCCATGAGCTTGGCGATTGCTACAGCTTCTGGGTCCGCTGGTCAGATAGTAGGCCCAGTAGTCGCAGTATTCCTACTGGAGTCTATGGAATGGCAGTCAGTGTTTTTGATATTCGCCATATCTATTCTCTTAGTCCTTCTACTCCTTCCATTCATGAGGGCCCCTGAGAAGGCTTCTAAGGAAGAAATTGAGGAGAGTCTTGGAGAGATTCTTAGGCTGGCAATGAGGGACCCTTCTTACATGATGATTTTCGTTGGATTCTTCTCATGCGGTTATCAATTGGCCTTCATCACAGCTCATTTTCCTGCACTTATCACAGAAATGAGTGCTCCCATAGATCCATTGGGTTGGTGTGGAGATCTTGGTATAGAAACAACGGCGGCCCTAGGGGGTTTTGCGATTTCAGTTATTGGCGCAGCTAATATCATTGGAACATTGTTAGCTGGATGGGCAGGAAAGAGATTTGGGAAAAAATGGCTTTTGTCTGGGATATATGCCGGTAGATCGATTGCTGCTGCATGGTTCATATTGACTCCAATTACTGCCGACTCTGTACTAATCTTCTCCTTCTCGATGGGTTTCTTGTGGTTAGCAACAGTTCCTCTCACGAGTGGCCTGGTAGCGCATATCTATGGAGTCAGATATATGGCCACACTATACGGGATAGTGTTCTTCTCGCATCAACTAGGGAGCTTTGTAGGAGTTTACCTTGGAGGAGTTCTTTACGACATGTATGGGAGCTACACGACTGTTTGGTGGATTGGAATTGCCGTAGGGGTTTTCTCATCTTTGATTCACCTGCCCGTTAGAGAAGAGCCCAGACTGAAGTTCCAACC
>DALC01000053.1:2555-3654 GCA_002499325.1 Euryarchaeota archaeon UBA538 | reverse complement strand
AACTGAGATTGGTAATGCTTACGTGTATCATCATCCACCAGAGCTTGTGAGTGTGTTCAAGGCGTACGACATCCGAGGCATAGCTGGAGAGGAGCTTACTCCTCAATTCGCCTGCAGACTGGGTAAATCTATAGTTGCCCACTTGAATGCTAGATGTATTGCTGTGGCTAGGGATATCAGAGAGTCTGGTCCTGACTTACATGACTCTTTCATCGAAGGGGTAATTGTTTCAGGATGTGACGTTATGGATTTGGGAATAACCACTACCGGTGTACTATACCGTGCATCTAAGGACTTGGATGTCGACGTGTCTGTGATGATCACTGCCAGTCACAATCCTCCAGAGTACAATGGATTCAAGATATGCAAGGGGACACTTCCGATGGCTGGAGAGGAGCTTCAGGAGCTTCGTGAAACCATGGAAAGAGGTGATTTCATAGAAGGAACGGGGAAATTAATCGATGCACAGGAGTTCCAGAGACAGTATATCGAAACAGTGACCCGAAACGTCGGAAAGCCGGGTAGAAAGATACGTGTTGCGATAGACTGTGGCAACGCCGTTCCTGGTCCTCTAGCGATCATGGTACTGGAAAGCATCGGTGTTGATGTGGTCCCTGTTCACTGTACTTGGGACAATAAATTCCCTAACCATCCTCCCGATCCAACGAGGAAAGAGAATATGGTTGACCTCTCTTCTACCGTATTAGATGAGAGGTGTGAGTTCGGCATTGGTATGGATGGGGACGGTGATAGGATAGGAGTCGTTGATGAGAATGGAGAATTTATTCATCCAGACAGGCTAATGGCACTATTCGTACAAGACTTACTCGCAGACAAAGAGAGCATGGGGGATGATGCTAGGAAGGTATTCTATGACGTTAAGTGCAGTATGGCACTTGAGGAATACATTGAGTCCAAGGGAGGGGTTCCCGTGATGGTAAGAACTGGACATTCTTTCATGAAAAAGCTTCTGAGAGAAAATCCCGGTTCTCCCTTGGCAGGGGAGATGTCTGGACACTTCTTCCTTAATGACAAATGGCCAGGGTTTGATGACTCTATCTACAATGCGTCAAGACTTCTCGAGATAGTAGGGAGAGGG
>DALC01000053.1:771-2168 GCA_002499325.1 Euryarchaeota archaeon UBA538 | reverse complement strand
GACGAAATAAAGATACCATTAGTTGGTGAGAGAGAAGTTGTCATGAGGTCAGTAATGGACTCATTCTCGGATATGGAATACTCAGACGTAGATGGAATCAGGGTAAGGTATGACCATGGTTGGTACCTCTGTCGACCGAGTAATACTGAGCCGATCCTCGTAATGAGAGCTGAGGGTAGAAGCAAAGAGTCACTGAAGAGGATTCTTAGTGATGTTAAAGCCAGAATCGGGCCCTTAATGGATTTGAGTAGTCTCAAATGAGCTACAAACTGACCCAAATGCCCTAAAGTAGACTCGTTATCTTACCAATTAAAATAATGAAAATTACGATGGTAACTCCCATTTCAATCAACATTTTCACAGTTACCATGAGTTTACCTATTCCTTTCAGAATGGGTGAGGTCTCAAAACCATCAATACTCTTCATCACCTCTTTGTATGATTCAAAGTACTTGGTAAACAAAAACACAGCTGTTCACACCAACTCTTTTCTCGGGAGCCATATGAGTTATTCCCATTTGGAGCTGAATCAATCTAGATCGTTTCCAGCTGCAAGTAGTGGGATAGCTACTACAAGGCCGCATATTGCTGAGCATACCAAGGACATAACGACTCCAACTCCTGTAAGAAGTGCCCCCAATCCTTCCAACTCAGCTTCTCCTGTCGCGTCTAGAAACTGTTGTACGATATCCCCTGTAATGGCTGTGTCTCCGAGTGATAATACGAAACCAAGAGCGACTGCCCCCAGACCTATCATTACCCCTCTTTTCTTGTAGTTGTAAGTCTCATACCCTCCGTATGCCACTGCTCCCGTAACAATTATTCCACCGCCTATTGCGGAGAGGTAGAACCAAGCAGTCTGGAGCCCGGATATTTCTATCCCAGCGTTTTCGTAATCACTGATTGCCCCTCCTATTCCAAAGACCCCTATGATTCCGAGCAAGCCAAATACAACTCCATAAATCATCATAAAAATTCCAAAAATCTTTGGAACCTGTGATTTCACAGGTGCGTAGGCAACGGCTTGCTGGTAGGCATTATGACTAGGCTGGGGACTCAAATTTCCGGGGTTCCCTTCGAGGGTCCCGCTCTGAGATGTATCTGGCTGTGACTCTTCTTCCATGATAGCCCATCAATGTTCCAGACTTAGTGTTGTCTACGGCATTGACTGGTAACATTCAATCCAAATTTAGGCTATTATGGCTGATATTCAGGAATTCTGAAAAAACGATTCTCTTATGTCTACATTTCACTTGGAAAGGTTGTTGCCACTGTAGCTTAGACTGGTAGAGCATCTGATTCGTAATCAGAAGGCCGGGAGTTCAAATCTCCCCAGTGGCTCCAGATTTATTTTTTGGAGCTTAGCCCCAAGGAATCAAGAAGAGGTCTGAACTTTA
>DALC01000053.1:0-367 GCA_002499325.1 Euryarchaeota archaeon UBA538 | reverse complement strand
GTACTGTTGTGGCTTACTTGGCTTGCTTTACCCCTCTGATTGAATAGTGCGCTCGTATGCCCACCTCCAACGATAGTGATTCCCTGAGATTCTACGAACATATTCATTATCTCGATCGTTCCGTACGCGAAATCCGATTTCTCAAAGTATGACGCAGGCCCATTCCAGAGTAGGCATCTAGCTTCCATTATCAATGGCCTCATCCTCATCATTGTTTCAATCCCTATATCATAGATGGGATGGTTCGTTGGAAGCTCGTCGATTCCTATATTCCTTCTAATTCCGTTGTCTTCAATCGCCACATCTGAAGGTAAGAACAGTAGATTGGAATAATCTCTGACAAGCATCTCTGAATCTTTCCATGTCT
>DALC01000072.1:6892-7111 GCA_002499325.1 Euryarchaeota archaeon UBA538 | reverse complement strand
CAATAAATTCTCTGCCCTGAATACGGCTGTATGGTCGGGTGGATCTTTTATCTACGTACCAAAGGGAGTACATGTCGAGATGCCAGTGCAGGCTTATTTCAGGATAAATGCCAAGAATATGGGCCAGTTCGAGCGTACTCTCATTATTGCCGATGAAGGAAGTAGTATCCACTATGTTGAGGGTTGTACTGCACCTACCTATTCTACTGATTCTTTACA
>DALC01000072.1:3300-6568 GCA_002499325.1 Euryarchaeota archaeon UBA538 | reverse complement strand
TCCGCCGTTGTCGAGCTCCTGGCACTCCCAGGCGCCCACATCAGATACACCACTGTTCAAAATTGGAGCAATAACGTGTACAACTTGGTTACAAAAAGAGGGGTGGCACATGAAAATGCCAAGATTGAGTGGGTAGATGGCAACATTGGGAGTAAATTGACTATGAAGTATCCTGCTGTTATCCTAAAAGGAGAGGGGGCTCATGCCGAGGTAATTTCTGTCGCTTATGCGGGGAATGGGCAGCACCAAGATGCTGGAGCCAAAGTACACCACATGGCATCAAATACCACTAGCAACATCCTCTCAAAGAGCATCAGCAAAGACGGTGGAAGAGGCTCATACAGAGGAATGGCAAAAATAATGCCTAAAGCAGAAAATTGCAGGCTGAATATTGTGTGTGATGCCCTGATTCTCGACGAGGAGAGCAGATCTGATACTTATCCAACCATGGAAGTTGGAAACCCGACAGCTCATTGTGAGCATGAAGCTAGTGTCTCTAAAGTCGGGGACGAACAATTGTTCTATTTGATGAGCAGGGGGCATACAGAAGCCGAGGCGCTTGGTATGATTGTAAATGGATTCTTTGAGCCCTTCACAAGAGAGCTCCCGATGGAGTATGCAGTTGAACTGAACAAACTAATGTCCCTTGAAATGGAAGGAAGTATAGGTTGAGTTCTTCATGGATGCGTCCTCAAAGTATCTATCCGCTGATCCTCCAGACAGGGCTGATCACCTATGGAAGTACACTCCTTGGAAAAAAATACACCCAACAGGGAACATTTCCGATATTCCTAGTGATTTCACAACACCTAAAGTGAGTCTGAAAACAATAGATGGAAGCACCCTTCCTCCCGGAATAACTCTTGACATCGGAGGAGCACATTCCGAAGGACTGCCTGATGATGAGGAAATTACAAAGAGTTTCTTAGAGGCGGTAACGGGAGAATCTAAATTTACTCTTACTGTAGTTCCTAAATTCAAATCTGAAGTTCCAATAATCATCGAGGTTTCCACAAGTGGGACTTTCTGCTCTGCCCATGTTTGCCTGAATATCGGTAAGCTTGCTGAGCTTGAATTAGTTACCGTAGTAAGAGGAACATGCAACTGGTTTGGGATGTTAAGGACTGGTTCCACGGGAGAGGGCGCCATTACCAGTGATGTTGTAGTAAACAGGCTTGAACATGGGAAGCTATTGAGAGTTGAGTCAATTTCCATTCCTCGTAATTCTCAATTCAAAGCTGGAACTGTTTCATCTGGCTCAACAATTACAAAGGCTGATCTTCGATACAGGATGTTTCAACCAGGGGGAAATCTGAATGTCCTGGGATCCATACTCTCGGCAAGGGAAATGAACCTCGACCATCACATTGAGATATATCATGACTCGCCTGAAACCTTCAGTAGATTAGACTGGAACTCTGCCTGTGGCGGTAGCAGCAGGACTGTAGGTACTGGGATGTTGCGTGTCTCTAAGGGTTCTAACGGTGCTGATGCTGCTCAACTTTTTCAGAACCTTCTATTATCAAGAGATGCACAAGCTGATTCCATCCCCGAGTTAGAAGTATCCGAACATGATGTGGTCGGGTGCGGACATGGGACAGCGAGTGGGCCTGTTGACGAAGATCAGATGTTCTATCTTGCTTCAAGAGGATTGTCTCCCAATGAGTCGAAGAGTACTCTAATTGCTGCCTTTCTAAATTCCACACTATCGGAAATGGGCGGTGACAAAATGCATGGTTGGCTAGTATCTGAATTAGATTCTGATTTGAGTGAGCTGGGGGATTAGGAAGTTCTATCTCGAAATGAAGCAGCTAGTGCAGAGATAATTATCCCACACGCCGAACCGAAAATAATTCCTTGTTGCTCCAGTCCATTGCCTGCTAAATCTCTGAAAGCTAGAGACATGACCAATGTAACTGGGATGACGAATATTCCAAATCTTATGGCCCATAATCTCGGCGAAGGAGCCTCTCCCATCGGTCTCAATGTGATAGAGGATGATTTCTGAATAACTTGCCAATTTACTCTCTCAGCATCAATTTTCAGTCTCTGTAAGATTGCAGGCCTAGATCCGGGGTTGCTTTTTGTTGTAGACGAGGTTCCATAAAAACCAGTCCTAATTTTGACTTTCCTGAGGCCTTCTCTTCCCTGGATCAGACGTTCGGCTAAAGATGATGCTAAGTATGGGTCTAATTCGGCGATTTCAACTAGTAGAACTCCCCTGTCCCTCCTAACCATATTTTTCACACTCCACGTGGTTCCACGCTCCTGTGCCTGTTCTTCTAAAGGGGAAAGTATTCTTCGGAGATATTTTGTCTCTGCGTTCCTCCTTTGTTCTCTTGAGTCGCCCTTGGAAGAAATCTCCCTAATCCTGTACAAGGCGAATATAAGTAGTAGGGAAGCGGTGGAGAATCCTGCTACAATTCCAGATCTGAGAGAGAGCATGATATCAGGGTCATCTAGGCCTGTTGCGAAGATAGAGATGAAGGAAGCCATGGTTCCAACCATGGATCCGGCGACTACAGAAATAGAGAATGCATCTCTTGTAGTGATATCGGTCACGTCCTCCGCAAGTAGCTAGAGTTCAAGAGTTAGAGGGTATGAGATACATTGATTTGTTATGGATAGTTGGGACAAGTGTGTGTATCTTTTGTAGTCACAGGGAGATTGCTAGTATTCAACTAGATGACTCTCCGACTATCCTAATTGCTGGATCTATTGTCGTTACAGCTTGTGCCATTTACAATAGAAGTTCAAAAAGTGAGGTTTCAGAGAATGATGATTCGGAGGATAGTGAGCCAATAGAGAGAGATTCAGTGAGCACTGGACAAGATAAGTTCAAGCTTAAGAATGGACGAATTGAGAGAAAAAGAGAGTTAAGAGTTTCTGGTCTTATGAGTTCTATCTCGGGCTTCTTACTGTTGATGTTCTTCATTTCTCCGCTTATGTTAGCAGAAGGAAGTGTGCCAGAACTATCTGGGAGAGCAAATGCAATAGACTACATGAACGAGGGGAGTTGGGGAAATAGTGACCATGATGAGAGAGGTAGTGTGGGGCATAATCAATCATCTCACGGTGGTTCTTTCGCGTGGTCTGAACTGAATCCAGTATTTGGCTTAGTATACGCTTTTGGAGATATAAACTGTCATCAGAAGCATGATCGTTCGTGGAAAATAAATGAAAACCAGATGCCAGTTTGTGCTAGGGATATTGGAATCTTCATGGGATTCTTCATGGGATCATTATTCTTCAGAATGCGGGGATACAA
>DALC01000072.1:0-2973 GCA_002499325.1 Euryarchaeota archaeon UBA538 | reverse complement strand
AGGTGGACTGTAAGGGATTCTTTCCTTTCAGTTTTTGATGATGACTCAATAGAATCTGTATATCTAAATGACGGACGTTTGAGATTGATGATATTATTTCTAGCGCTAGGTATTGTTCCTATGGCGATGGATGGATTTACTCAATTGCTTACTGTATATGAATCCACAAACATAATCAGAGTAATCACAGGATTCATGGCAGGTTTTGTAATAGGTTGGTTCGTAAACTCCGCCCTGTCTTCCAGACCCGAGTTATTTGATTCCCCCTCATCTGTCATACTGCCCGCAAATTCAAGATTGACATTGAAATAGTCAAAGAGATTTCATTGTCCACCATGAGATAAGGTCATTCTCATTTTTTGGTAGTGGAAAGGAATCTCTGCCAGTCCCGATTATTGCAATCCTCTCTAATGTGGATTTCACGGCTGAGGGATATTTTCCAGATCTGATTATTTGTCCTAATGCAAATCTGATATGAGTGTCTGGATTTTTCTTCATCCATTTCCTCAGAACGTCCTTGAGGGGCCAAATTGCTATAACTAATCTACCGAAAGGTCGTGATTCATCCTTCATCTGGGAACGGGGTGCCTCTCTTCCAATTAGGGACCTATGCTGATGTATACATCCTAATTTCTCATTTAGATACCTGACAATTGTCTGAGTATGTCTCTCTGAAACAGACCTTACCGGGCCCAGCGATTTTCTTAGTTCCCTTATATTCGCTGTCCTCATCAATGATAACGTCCCACAGACTGAGGAAATAGAGTGAGACAATACGTTATGTGGAACATCTACCCTCTCTGACTCTAATGACCCTGCGAGAGTATCAGAATGAGCTTCTTGAAAATTCTTTAGGACCCTCCATGGCGAATCTCCATTCAACCATTCTTGTTCCCTAATCGCTGGCCTCACTCCCAGTCCCTGTAATGTCGATTGACCCCTAGAAGATTTTATCAGTTCACTGACTAGATTCCTGTCTACTAATTCCGAACGAACATTCACCGGCTCGGGACGAGAATGCATGAAGTTCCTGATTAGGGATTTGAGCTTCGTTTTGAATTCATCTTCGGAGCCTTCGTTAAGAACGGGTCCGATGATTGCCCCCATATCGAAAGGAGTTGGCATCTCAATATTTCCAGATAGAAGCTCCGTGTATCCTGCTCTAATCTCCTTCTGAAGTTCGCTCGTCTCGAAATATTCTTCTTTGTCCGAATGAGCTCTCAGTGTTCCGCTCTTTATCCTGTCTAAAGCAACCTTCGGATTACAATCAACCCAGATACATAAATCCGGCACTAAGGCAGCTGAATTCATATGTGCCACTTTTTCTATTCCCAGTTGGCCCACAATTCCTTGGTATACCAGGGAAGAGTGTATGTTCCTCTCACTGACCACTCCAATTCCAGATTCTAACCTTGGAAGAATCCAGCCATGCGAGTGATCTACCCTGTCAGCCGCAAACAGGCCGGCTTCTCTCTCCGGGCTTGTGGTTTTTCTCCTGACGGAATCGATAGCCAGCCTACCTAGCGGGTGATCTCTCCTAGGCTCTCCCGTTACACTGACAGACACGAATGGGAACTCCTTCCTCATTACCTCAGAGACTACCTTAGTAGCAAGGCCCTTACCGCTTCCATCACCTCCCTCGATGGTGATCAGGTACATGGTCAATCCTCCTTGGAGTGTACATCGTAGAATTGTCTTCTGGATAGTCCTACAAGGCCCATTCCCGATAGTGTGAATAGGGGACCCACGAACATTAGTCCACCACTCCAAAGACCGAGAAAGGCGAGGCCCCACGTCTTCTTGTAGCTAATTCCTTTTCTTGCCTCTAAACCTCCGAGGATTCCTGCAAGCCCGGTCAATAAAGTGAAAATTGCAAATATCGTAGCGATTAAAACTGACTCCCTCAGATAGCTCTCCCCTTCCATATCCAATTTTTGAGTCCCATCGCCCTCCCTAAGAGTAATTGTAATCTGAGAGTGGTCTCCGGGAATTAATAGGACCTGAACAGTGATATTTCCCGGATGTGCAACTTCCAATTTAACGGACCTTCGAGGGACATCTTCGATTGAGAATCTACCGCCTGAGTCCGTTAAATCGCTACCAATTACTATTCCATCCTCATCATAAAGTAAAACGTCAATTTCACTTATTCCTTCTGCGCCAGATGAATTGCTAACTAGTTCTGATACTACTATTCCTTCTACATCTGCGGTCCCCCCTGACTGCTCAACTTGTCCTGAAAGAATATCACTTACATTACCAGAAATTAGCATTATTCCTATGATGAAACCTAACATTCCACCGATTCCTATCAATACTGCCCCTAGGTTTCTAGTAGCAGAGTCTGTGGAGAGATCAGATAGCCAGAGTTGCAGGCCTTTTGAATCATCCAATTCCTCCTCAAACTCTTCAATCATCGAGTATCACCCCATCCTCTTGTATCGGGGGAGTGGGTTTAGGCTGTTCATCATGCCGATTACCAGTTTCTACGCTTTCTCCCCCAACAGGCATATCATCCCGCCGGAAAAATATGATTAATAGCCCTACGATTAAGACTGTAATGGTCATCAAACCTCTGCCTGAGGAAATAGAATCTTGCCCTACATTACATGATGATACACATATATCTTCTACGGCCTGTGAAAGATTTGTCATCTGAATAAGATACATTTTAGACCAATTCTTCCCAGTAATCCAAAATTCTGAACCTGTACTGTGCGCGATACCGTTGAGTACGTTATTGATGCCATGATTGTTTTCAGAGGTGAGATGGCTGGCGTCATACTCTCCCAGGACCGTACCGTTGGAAGGATCGAATACCACAATTATATCCTGTTGCCAAACATTGGCAATCACTCTTGGTCCAGCAGAAGTATTGACACATTCCAACTCATTTATTTTACTTATCAAGTTTCCAAAACTATCTGTGACTGAAACCGTTCTTTCAATCTCAAACGTTTCTGTATTTCGAAA
>DALC01000073.1:6912-10286 GCA_002499325.1 Euryarchaeota archaeon UBA538 | reverse complement strand
ACCGGTAATTGCTGATACTCTAGTGAGCCTCATCGATTTTATCACGTTTTTAGAGTACCAAGTAAGAATTCCAAAAAATGATGTTAAGAAAAGTAAGATTTCGCTGCCTTGTGGAAGTAATTCCAATTTATCTCCTCAACTTTTTGGAATTCTCTACAATGGACTTTGACAGTGCGGAAATTCTATTTCTAACCGCCTCATCATTAATCTCTCCATTCTCATCGAATGCCTTCTTGATGTTCGCCACGGCAACCTGTTCAGGGATCACCCACCCATGAATCCATCTAGCTGCAATTCTCATATGATTCAGAGTGTTATTGCTAGATTGCCCTCCCAATGTGGAAACTAATCCGAATACCTTTCCGGATGTGTGTTTAGAGTAAAGCCAATCAAGACTATTTTTCATTACGCCACTCATCGTCCCATGATATTCAGGACTGGAGAGGATATACGCGTCCGAATCAGTAGCCATTGTCTGAAATTGGCTAACATTTTCATCCTCCCATGAGCCTTGGGCCCCCACAAGAGGCAGAGGATTAGCTCCGTGATCCCAGATCGTCACTTCAGCTCCTAGCTCCCTACACTGGTCAAGTATTATTTCCAATATCCTGCCATTTGCGGATTGTAAATCATAAGTGCCACAAATTCCCATGACGCGTATGGGCTTACTCATGTGTCTGGAAGAAGGTATACGTCTTCAAGGTGTAGGTATCCACATGACTCAATAGAGTACGTAACTAGAGAATGCTTATTTTAAGCTCGTGTAGCGGTAGTCTATGGATGGGGGCAGGATTAGTCAGCTGCTCACTGATGCGAAGTCTCACGCAGACGTAGGTGACATGCTCTTGGCCAGCCAGCTATATACTAAAGCAACGGAGATCGAACCCGACAATGCGGCTGCATGGTATGGACTAGGTGTAGTACAGACTGCCAGGGGATTCCCAGAAGAATCAAGGGTTGCGTTCGAGAAGGCAAATATGCTAGATCCAGAGCATGCTCCTACTGCGGCTAATCTTGCTGTTTTATTGAACAACATAGATCCCGTGAGGTCTTACGAGCTCGCGACTATGGCTGTGAGTAAATTAGGTAGTATCCAACAATTATCTTTTATTATTGAGAGTCGGGATGAATCAATAGTCGAAGGTGACACCGTCGAATTAACTGAAGTTGAAAAATTTGGGGAGGCACCATTGTTAGATAGTCGTATGATACATGATAATCAATTTGAATCTGAGGAAGTCCCGATAGTAGAAAGTCGAATAATTGAAGATGAAGAGGACATATTATTGGAAGCTCGACCTGTAGAAACTATTGATGAAGTAATCAGTAATGCCAAAGAAATGTTAACCACAAATAGGGTTAAAGAGGCTCTCTTATACATTAGATCTAGATTGGAAACAGATGGATCAAAGAACTATGAATTATGGTCATTATGCGCATCGACACTGTATATGTTAGGACATAATAATGAGGCTCTAGAGGCCATAGAGTATGCCATTGCGATAGGAGACGATCGGGCGAAAACCCACTTTAATCATTCACAGATTCTCAAGAATCTAGGTAAAATAGACCAATCATTACAATCTATTTCTAATGCACTAATTTCGGATCCTAACCATATAAATAGCCTTATTTCCATGGGGGAGATGAAGATAGACCAAAACGAGACGGAGGAAGCATTATCATTTTGGGAAAGGGCATATGGAATTTCCTCGGATGAAGAGCTATTGATACGTATCAACAATGCTAAGGAAACTATATCGAGACCTGATGAATTCGAAGTCGGTGAAGAATTACTTTCAGAATCTATAAACGATAAAATTTCAATTGCAAGATCCTTAGCAGAAAATGGAGATTATGTTAACTCAGTGAAGGCCTGGAAACGCCTTCTCGAATCAAACAGAGACTCTCCAGAGATATGGAATGGCATGGCAGATTCTCTGTCGGCCGCCGGTCACATCGATAGAGCACTACAGTGTAGACAGAAAGCCAACTCACTTAAGATGGAAGAAATAGACGACACAATTTCTGAGCCCGAAAAAGAGCTAGATTTAGTAGCGGCTGGAAAGGAAGCTCAGGAGATAATAGAAAATACAGACAATTCCCCAGAGATTAATGCAAATATATCTATAGAGTGGTACAATAAAGGCATCAATCTTTTAGCTGAAGAAAGGGGATCCGAGGCTCTAAGCTCCTTTGAAAAGGCAATAGGCGGGGCACCGAAGGATGAGCTAGAGCTACGTGTCAAAGCACAAGCTGGAAGAGGGCATGCTCTGTATCAAATGGGTAAATATGGAGACAGCATTAGGTCCTATCATACGGCAATATCAATGGATCCCGAGGGAGTTAGTGGCAAACTTCTCTACAACATGGGTTCATCATACGCTTCACTAGAGCTCTTCCAGGATGCTGTTAAGTGTTTTATACAAGCCATAGATAGAGGACTAGATGAAAAAGATAGAGCGTTGTGTAAGAAACAGCTCAGTAGGTGTAAGATATTAGCCAAAGAACAAGCTAAAAGGTCTAGTCGATGAGGACTCTACTAGGATAACTATACACTGAAGCAACATCATTTTTCACAAATCCAATCAATGTCATACCATGCTCATCGTCCCCCATTCAACTATTCATAGATGACGATGCTTGTCGCAACTGTTCAAATACAGCGAGTGTTAGCGCTATGCATGAGCATCCTAGGAGGTGAGGGCTTCTCGCTACCAGTTGTTTCCAAAATTGATGTAGTAGACGTCGATATTGAGCTTACTGAAACCGCTAAGGCCGCACTGTCTGCATCAATGTCTGGTGAGGAGGATACTCACGTACTCCTGATCAGTGCTCAATCTGGTGGATGCTCTGGATATATGTACGATATGGCAATCGTAGAGGAACCAGATAATTCCGGTTTTCAAAAAATTCAATTCGATCGAATCAGGATATTCATTCATAACAAAGATAGTACAATGTTAAATGGAATCCGTGTCGATTACAAGGACTCACTGATGGGAGGAGGATTCCAAATAGAGAACCCTAATGCTAGTAAGTCCTGTGGTTGTGGCCAATCCTTCAGTTGATACAATGGGTAACCTCTCAGAAAAATCCGCTCAGATATATCTAATGAAATCTAGTATATCGGTTATGGAAGGTCCAGAAGGTGTAGACCATTTGAACAATATCCTATCAACCAATATAGTATCATTACGTGAAGGAATGAGAATGGATGGGTTAATCTGTGATTCCAACGGTAAAGTTGCAGATGTTGTGAATTGCTATAATATGGGTCAGAGCATATTAATTATAGGAATGGGATCTAATACAGCCAGTACTAGAGAATTGCTTACTAGGGGCGTACCATGGGATAAAAAACTCTCATTATT
>DALC01000073.1:5956-6473 GCA_002499325.1 Euryarchaeota archaeon UBA538 | reverse complement strand
GAGTTTGAGAATGTATTATTCTCAATAAGTACGCACAATGAACATGAGATAGTTGACATAATTGTAAGAAGAGACAACTCTGATTTCTACGGCAGAATAGAAATGTGCAATCACAAAATTTCTAAAACAGAAGACTGGGATTTCGCTAGAATGACTGTTGGATATCCCGGACCTAATGAAGTCAATGGTGAGTATCTGCCACATGACATAGGAATGTTAAAACTCATATCCCTTGACAAGGGGTGTTATCCAGGGCAGGAAATACACGCTAGGCTAGATAGCAGAAGTAAGCCGAAGAAAAGGTTGGTCATTATGACAACGAGTGATTTCATGGAGATCGGCAAGCATTCTTTATCTGACGGCGGTAGTATCAAAATTACCTCATCAGCGGTTAGGGACGGTTCATATTTGTCGATGGGGGTATGTTCAGTAGAAGTGTCTCCTGATGCAAAACTAGTAAACTATAATGGCGAATCCAAACTAATTTTACTTTGATTCTAGTTATCGAAGAAATCAG
>DALC01000073.1:0-5581 GCA_002499325.1 Euryarchaeota archaeon UBA538 | reverse complement strand
AGAGGTGAGATCCTGAGTGTCCCTAGATGTCTGGTGAATAGATATACCATAGGATCATGTCTCTCGACAATCTGCATCTGGAAAAGTGACTTTATCCTATCACTTCGAGAATCGAAGAATGCGAATTCAACTGCTACTCCGATTATTGTAGCAGTATAAAGAACTAGTAATACGGAGATAGAAAATACAACTGGGTCTCCAAGTAAGTCTCCAGATCTCAACTGGCTTCCGTAAATTAGTTGTCTGGAAAGAAGGAAAATTAACCCAATGCCGACGGAAGGTCCCAAAGCGTCATCAACAAGGGAGTGCATTGGTATCAGCCTTCTTTTTGTTGGATCGGCGAAAACTAGAGATGTCATTGTTGCGGCCCTAATGACAGAAATTACTGAAACTAAAAAGATATAGAATGCGGCACTAAAAACCATAACTTGCCTCGGCTCTAGTGGAAGATATAGTACGATTAGGAATGCGAATATCCCCAGGAATACTGTAATTGGCATTCTATGTGTAGAGTCTAGTACCCTATCTAGAGTTCCTGTACCATCATCAAGACGGGGTATCCCAATAATTTCCCATCTGGTCACTCTCCTGATGATGTTTGCGACATAAGAAAGAAGACCCTTGTCTATCAGTACCCATTCTATGGGTCTGAACATTGGTAAGAGAATAATAGTGACGAAAAAGGCGAATATTCCGAGTAGAGGGGAGAAAATAAGAGCTGGCAAAAGAAGAAAGTGCTGTGGCCCTAACGGCCTTAGTAAGTCAGACTCAATCCTAGATTGCCTTTCTTTGTTGATGAGGAGTCTCTTTGCTTCTGAATCCAATTCAGTTCTGTATCTCTTTATTGGTATTCCCGAATCAAGTACCCTACGAACCTTCTCTCTGTAATGTTCGTGCTCGGGCTCCATACCAACCCACCACTTCCATCCGAATCTAAGAGGAAGAGTGAGGAGGACGGGCAGAAGTAGTATTAGGAGACCTGTTGCTAGTCCCTCAACCGGTTCTGCCACGGCACTTGGCAAGAATGCCTACCTTAGAAGAAACCGGTTCTGATAGATATAAAACGTAGTTAATGATGCGATTATCATATAGCGGAATTATACATATCGGCTACAGCTGGCCAATCAACAACATTCCACCAGGCTTTGATGTAGTCACCCCTTCCTGGACCGAACTTCTTGTAGTAGGCATGTTCCCATACATCGAGGCCCAATATTGGTTGTCCACCACAACCACCTTCCATCAGTGGGTTATCTTGATTTGGAGTGGAACAAATGCACAGCTTTCCATCATCCTCCACACAAAGCCATGCCCAACCACTACCGAATCTAGTCATTGCAGAATTAGCGAATGATTCTTGGAATGCCTCAAAGGAGCCGAACTCATCATCAATAGCCTTAGCGAGATCTCCTTCTGGTTTGCCTCCTCCATCAGGGCACATAACTGTCCAGAAAAGCCTGTGATTCCAGAACCCTCCTCCGTTATTCCTGACAGATGGGTTATCACTATGGTTAGAGAGCAGTTCCTCAATGGACATACCCTCCATTTCAGTGTCTTTAACCGCTGCATTAAGCTTTGCAGTATACCCCGCATGATGTTTGCTATGGTGAATTTCCATAGTAAGAGAATCAATGTGTGGCTCTAGTGCATCATAGTCGTAGGATAGTTCGGGTAGCTGAAATGTCATGTTATCATATCACCGAGGGGGCGGTAAGATATCAATACTACTTCTGGTAAACTTCATCGTAACCATCGCACTCGGGTATCTATGAGGATAGCTGTAACGGATGGCATAGATGTCGATGCGAAGAAGGATCTACAAGAATCTGGGCACTCAGTTTCAGAGAAACACTACAGCAATGATGACTTAATCGATGGCTGTATTAGTGAATATGATGTCGTTATCATTAGAAGTGCGACAAAATTGACTGCTGATGTCATAAAGGCCAATACGGCAAACGGTAGTAAGCTTTCCATGATAATCAGAGCTGGTGTCGGTGTTGATAACATCGATTTATCATCGGCCTCAGAAAACTCGGTCCTAGTGTGTAATACCCCAAGCGCATCTACTAATGCGGTTGTTGAACTGACAATAGGGCATCTTATCTCTAGTTGCAGGAAGATTTGTACAGGGAATAAGAAAATGAGAGATGGCGTCTGGGCTAAGAAACAGTTACGCGGTTCGGAATTACGTGGTAAGAATCTCGGACTCTTAGGGTATGGAAGAATAGCCAAAGGAGTGGCAGAAATTGCAAGATCCATTGGGATGAAAATACATGTCTATGACCCATATGTAGAATCAAATGAAAAAGATTGCGTGTATCATGATTCTGTAGAATCGTTGTTTTCCACATGTACACATGTATCTATTCATTGCTTCCTGTCCGAAGAAACAAGACATCTGGTAGATTATGATATGATATCTTTGATGCCTCAAAAGGGCGATGATGGCAATCTTTGTGGAAATCACATAGTGAATTGCGCACGTGGTGGAATCATCGATGAGGTGGGCCTATACCGTGCATTGACTGATGGGACACTCGCTACGGCCTCATTGGATGTTTTTGAGGTAGAACCTGCAATTAAATCCAATTTACTGCAATTAGAAGGTTTCCAAGCAACTCCCCATATTGGGGCTTCTACCAAAGAGGCACAAAGGCGAATAGGGCATGAGATAGTTTCTATTATTCGAGCTCATAGTAAAGGCGAGATTCCTGGATCTTGCTTGAATAAGTAATTTTACAATCACTTAGCAATACTATGCATTACAGCGAGGGATGATTGTAAATCCACTAAACTTGCAGGAATCTCTATGTCAGAAATTTCTGATTTTAATGAGAGTCCTTGATCTTTCTTCATCTTCCAAATTCTAGAGTTGAAATCAACCAAGTCATCTGTGATTGAAAGATAACGTGTAATATCGACGTTCTCTATTAAAACTGAACTAGGGAACTCCCTGATATCTACAGCGCTCTGTTCATAGAGAGTCGTGGATAGGTAGTCAGTAAAAAAGGGACACACTGGAGAAAAGACTGTCAATATATCCCTTACAATTCTGTGCAACGTCCAGGTTGCGGAAATATCTCCATCATACAATCTAGACTTGGACATCTCTAACCAATGACCAGGGAATATGCCTGTTGAGAATGATTTTATCGATTGTGTAGCACTGTAGATATCCAACCTTTCCCATGAAAGTTTGACACTCTGCATCATTTCATCAAATTCTGATAATATCCATAAATCCTCAAAGGCCAGATTTTCGGGGGATGAGTCAAGAGAATTTGGAACTTCAAAATGACTAGCTAATCTTGCTATATTGAACATTTTTGTTAATACTCCGAAATACTTGGATTCTATCTCTTCTGGATTGATATGGAAATCATCGCCAACCTGGGCGTCACATGCCTTCCAGAGCCTGAAGCACTCACTGCCAATTTTGTTAGCCTTGAGCGAAACCTGTTTGCCTTCTGGGCCCTTGATCTTCCACGATCCTGTACGACCGCCTGCTCCACATTCCAAAACTGAATCAGCGTCAATCCCATTTCCAAGGGACTTTGACATCTTTCTTCCCCATGGATCCATTCCTAGTCCATCTATCCAGATACTCTCAAAGGCAGGCTTATCGAACAATAATGCACTCTTGAGCATGGTATAATATAGCCATGTTCTAACAATTTCCTTACCTTGTGGCCTCAATGCCGTTGGAAATGCCCTTTCAAACATGTCCGGGTTACTGATGTAACCACTGACATACAAATTAGAATTTGAGGAGTCCATCCAGGTATCGAATACCTTTGTCTCGCCCGAAAGAGCTCCCAGAGATTCTGCAATTTCATCATATTGGCCTATGAATTCCCTGGTTACTCTGTCTAGGACCTCGGAACCTTTCGGAGGAGTGTCCCTCCATGGTTGAACGTAAATTCCGTTAGGAGGAACAACAACCTTGGAGGCATCTTCCGAGTACCATATTGGAACCTCTGTATGATACCATCTCCTTCTGCTTATGGGCCAATCAATGGAAATATTTTCCATCCAGTCAAAAAGAAATTGCTTATTTCTCTCAGGGACGAAGTTACACTGGTCAGTAATTTCTGATAACCTTTCAGTTACGTGTGTTTGCCGGACATACCATTCTTTCAATAGAATAATTTCCACAGGATTTCCACCTCTCTCGCTAACGGGTATTTCCTGCATTCTTCTATTTGAGGACTGCATCTTACCAGATTTCTCGAGAATCTCTATTGCCTTATTCCTAGCATCAAAGACCTTTAGACCGCATAAAGGTCCTGAAATTTTTGTTAACTTACCATCAAGATCAATGGCTACAAATGGCTTAAGAGATAGCTCTCTAAATATTGAAACATCATTCTGATCCCCGAAAGAGCAGACCATTAGCACTCCACTGCCGAAGTCTGATTTTACGGAAGGGTGGGTCATGACCTCAACAGTATTCGCTCTACCGTTTACATCAATGGGTAATTTCACCTTCTTACCAACAAAATGCTGATACCTCTCATCATCAGGATGAACCATTACTACTCCACAGGCACAAATTAACTCAGGCCTGGTAGTGGATATTACAAGTTCTTCGCCATCTTCGGTTTTCCATATTACGTCGCATAGAAGTGTCTCTCTCGTAACTCTCTGAACCTCAGCATCCGCGATTGTGGTTCCTTCAACAGGATCGTAAATGTTAGGTCTTAAGTCTTCAATAATATCTCCCCTCTTAAATAAATCAACAAAGATAGATTGTGTTACAGATCTATATTTTGGATCATCGGTTAGATACTCATTGGCATAGTCACAAGATAGCCCCACTCTTTTTGCAGTGTGCCTCATCTCTTGAGTGTAGACTTCTATTGTTTCCTTGCATAGATCAATGAACTCCCCCCTCTCATAGGTCCGCATTTTATTGCCAGTTTTCTTCTCCACTGTAAACTCAATATTTATTCCATTCCTATCAACTCCCCATGGAAATAGTACCTCCTTGCCGATTAATCTCTGGCTTCTAGCAATCACATCTATCATGCTATACTGAGCTACAGCCCCAATATGCCACGTACCACTTGGATAGGGAGGGGGGGTATCAATCACGAAGAGCTCCTTCTCACTATTAGGATCGAAAGAGTATCTATATGGTTTGGAATCATAATGTGACTCTTGAATCCTTTTTTCTAAATCTATAGTCCACCTTTTATCGGTGATTTTTGGGTCTCCCATATGGCAACTCTGTTACGCGCCTGAGAACACTCATTATTCACTGTTGCCGAATTATTCTGAACTGATAATATTGCATTTGCGATTAACTAAACAGCGTGGGGTTGAAGTCCCTTCGGTACTCGCAGAGGTACAGTATCATGACAGAGCCGGATAAGGAATCTAGTTACTCGTTGGCCGAAGTACTGGGGCCACTAGCACGTGCTCCAGAAACAACTGTCGCATTTTTACGGGCCAAGGCGACAGATTTTGATACAAAAAAAATGCTAATCTCCATAAGGAGATCCCCCGTAACAATAAAACGGGCATTGGTCGATTCTACAGTAAGCGATTTGATTACGAAGGTACCAGTTATTACTGT
>DALC01000101.1:16097-20706 GCA_002499325.1 Euryarchaeota archaeon UBA538 | reverse complement strand
GAGTCCCTCTTCAGTCAGGGACCATGTACGAGTAACTTGGACGTCTATTGAAATCAGACCTTTCCTCCCCGAGAAGTGGTTTATTAGTTGTGGACTTAATTCTGAATCTTCCACGCTTGAGTTTGAGATCTTGGAAATAAAATCTCGCCTTTCGGAAATGATCGATGAAATTGACTCTTCATCTTGGGCGACCAAATTACCAGATTCTAGCCTCAGACCCATGGATTTTAGCAATCCTATCCCAGGTCCTGCTTCATTCCTCTGGAAGCCCGAGTCAAATAGATTTTCCATGTTCCTCTTATCCTCATCAGAGTCAAGGTACCATTTCCATATCCTTTCCTCCAATAATCCATTTTGAGCTGCCTTTTCCCCCTCTGAGTCCAGTGAAACAGTCCTAATCTTACTCTCATGAATGGCGACTAGTCCCAATTCGGACAGTGATTGGCCAGAGCCAGCAACATGAACTTGGTCGTTCCATCCAGTGGACTCGAGTAGATTATCAATTGTCCATTTCCTGTTTGGATCAGTAAGCATAGACTTGAGCATAGTCCTATCATTATTGCTCATATCCATCGTCATTGACTTCTCGATTGGGGCCTCACTATTGAGACTACCGTGGAAAATCACTCTTCTTCCCACAGTATAATTTCACATTCATTACAGAAGTATTTACTGGGCTTTGGACCATTCAAAATTTCTACGTTTCCACATCTTCCACACAGTATTGAGGTCTTCACAGGAGAAATCAAGGTAGTATCTACTCTGAACATTGGCCCCCCAGCATCTGGAAGAAAATCGGTATCCGGCACCCAGGCATGTATTTCCTCCTGGTTGACTTCATTCTCATCAGTCATTCCTATTGCAACCAGCAGTAGGCCTATTCCTGAAATTGAAATCGGGGCTGCTATGGCTAGCACTATACTCGACGGACCCGAGCTTAGTATGATTCCACTTCCGATTACTATGCACATCCAACCAGATATTGCAAGGTTGGCCCTGCTATTGTTCCGAATGGATGTACTCATGTACCTGCCAGGGGGTACTACGCATCAAAGTCCCCCTTAATCGCCTATAGGTTTCAATAGTGGTTTGCCTTCCAAGGGTTGCCGCCTCAGTAGCTCAGCCTGGTAGAGCATCTGATTTGTAATCAGACGGTCGGGGGTTCGACTCCCTCCTGGGGCTCCAAAATACGTCAAGGTCAAAGGGCGAAAGCCAACCGGCAGACCATGCCCGGGACAATTATTGACGGGAAAGAGATAGCTCGAGAAATCGAGGCGGAGCTTATTGGCCGAATTGCAGAATTATCAAAAAATGGAGTAGTTCCCTGTCTAGCTGTAGTCATTGTAGGAGATGATCCTGCTTCTCACGTCTATGTTGGCGCTAAGGAACGGGCATGCGCACGACTGGGAATTCGAAGTGTTCGTGTTGATGTCGCTTCTGACGCAGAGTATGAGGAGGTGGCAACAACTGTAAGGTCACTCAATGAAGACCCGGGTATTAATGGCGTTCTTGTCCAATCTCCTCTCCCCTCGGGTATGGATGAGGTTTCAATCACAGATCTAATCGATCCGAACAAGGATGTTGACGGGTTCCATGCGCAGAATCTGGGTAGACTGGTCCAAGGAGATGTAAGCGGGTTACTTCCCTGTACTCCTGCTGGCGTAATGCGGATGCTAGAAAGTACAGATTTAGAAATTCAGGGGAAGAGAGCAGTAGTGATTGGCCGTAGTAGAATTGTTGGGATGCCTCAATCGATATTACTCGCACAGAGAGGAGTAGATGCAACTGTTACTATAGCTCACTCTAGAACAATTGACATGGCCGATTTGTGCCGAAGTGCGGATCTGATAGTAGCCGCCGTGGGAAGTCCGAACATGATTACTCCAGATTGGATAAAACCGGGTGCTACCGTTATTGACGTCGGGGTAAACCGCGTTAATGACGATTCGGAAAAGGGATATTACCTATCCGGGGATGTTCATCCAGATGTCATAGAAGTCGCTGGAGCGGTTTCTCCAGTACCTGGGGGCGTGGGTCCGATGACTATCGCGATGCTGATGTCAAATACTGTTAGAGCGACTGAGATGCAACAGTGATAATCAAAAGATTCCCATGTCTATTCTGGCATCCTCGGAGGCATGTTTCTTGGGATCCCAAAGAGGAGAGAATGTTAGATTGACATGCGCGGAACTGACCCCTTCAGTCTGCTCTGTCGCTCTATGTACAGCGGCCATAAGCTCAGGAGCAATTGGGCAACCAGGACTGGTTAAGGTCATATCGACCTCTATGTGGGTACCGCCATCTTTGTCCTCGGACCTTATTTCGTAGATCAGCCCAAGCTCAATTACTGAAATTTTCATCTCTGGATCTTCTACAGACCTCAAAGATTCCCTGACATCAGATTCTACAGACATGTGATCACATCAGGGATGAGGCTTCTTCCTTCACTTTCTTTACCATGTTCATGAAACCATTGGCTCTACTAGGTGTTAAAATCTGGCTTAGCCCCATTTCGTCAACATATGAGGGGTCGTGATTTGCTACGTCGCTTGGAGGCAGTCCGTTAACTGCGATTGCGGTTATTGCCATTAGTCCTTGTACAATCTGAGCATCTGCGCCTCCTTTAGCGATGAAGCCTCCTTGGGAGTCTAGGGAGCACTCGACATGAGCTCTTGATTGGCAACCATGGACCATATTTTCATCATCCCATTCATCTACCGAGAGTGCGGAAGGGTGCTCATTGGCATACTCAAATAGCAATTCGTATCTCTCCATAGTATCAAAACAGGATTGGAATCTATCGATGATTGTAGCTACCTCATCAGACCATTTATCGGAGTCGCCCATGCCGTTGCGAAAGCAGTTTAGGATTTCACAATTCTGGCCATTCAACCAAATCTTGATACTATTGACTCGAGATGAGAGACGAAAGCCTCGGCCTCTTCCATAGTATTGTAAATCCAAACAGAAGCACGGTTGGTAGAGCCAACTCCCATGGCCTCCATCAGTGGTTGAGCGCAATGGTGTCCAGTCCTTACGGCAAAGCCACCGGCATCCAGAAGATATCCCAAATCTTGAGCTTGTATTGTATCATGTAAGAAAGAAACGACACCAATCGACTCTTCTCTCTCAGGGAATCCAAATACGGTAATTCCAGGAATTTCACGCATCCTCCCAGCCATCCAAGAAGCGATACTCTGAACGTGTTTGTGTGCTTCCTCGAAGTCTATATTTTCCTCGAGCCAATCGACAGCTACCCCCCATCCTATTGCTTCTGCCATCCTTGGAGTTCCCGTCTCAAACATTGCAAATCCCTCTTGGAACTGTGTATCCTCCATAGAGACCCTCTTGACTATTGAACCACCTGTGAGAAAGGGACCCATTTCTGATAAGGCCACTTCACTAACCAGAAGACATCCTATGCCGGTAGGGCCTGCCATCTTGTGTGCGGCTACTGACAGGAAGTCGGCACCAAGATCGTCGAAGAATATTTTCTCATGCGGAGCTCCCTGAGCGCTGTCAATTGCCACTCTAGCCCCCTGGGAATGGGCCATCTTGATTACTCTCTCAATATCGTTCCTAACGCCTAGGACATTGCTCACGTGACCTACACACACAAGTGAAGCACCCTCAATTGCTACTTCCATGGCATCATAATCAAGAGTGAATTTCTCCGTATCTACCGGAACATACCTCAGCTCAATCCCCCGTTCTTTGGATAGCTCTTGCCATGGAACGATATTCGCATGATGCTCCATTTCTGTAGTTACGACGACATCGCCTTCATTCAGATTGTAACGAGCCCACCCATAGGCCACTAGATTCATTGCTTCTGTGGCGCTTCCGGTGTAGATCATCTGTCCCTCGGAAGTTCCAAAGAATTTCGATATCCTGTTTCTAGCGCCTTCTAAGGCCGCAGTGGATTCATCTGCAAGAGTGTGATTCGCCCTGTGTGCATTTGCATGATAATTCTTGTAGAAATCAGACATTGCATCGATGACTACGAGTGGTTTCTGGGAGGTTGCTGCATTATCAAAATAGACTAGCTTCTTTCCGTTAGGAAGGGTTCTTTGCAAGATCGGAAATTGACTACGAATCGATTTTACGTCTAGAGGCATGGCACCTTCTCCGGACTCAGGTCGGGGGTTCAGACTATCAATTCGACCGTGTGGTATTTTGAAGAAATCCCCTCTGACTAGAATTTTAGGAATGGATTTATGTTCCCAGACCCAGTTGGCACAACTATGAGAGACGGTGTGGGACAGGATGTTATCGAACGCCTCGGGAGCAGGGATTTGAATGATGATGGAGAAATAATCAACCTAGCGATTGTTGGTTCAAGCAGGTACTATGACTACTCTAACTTCGAGTCCTTGATTGATTCATGGATAGAGATGAACGGTTATCCAGACCTGATTATTGTAGGGGGCGCTAGCGGTATTGACTACATGGCTGAGAGATGGGCAGTGAATAATTCGATTGATATAGCGATATTCTCTGAGGAATGGGATGATCCACGTAGAGGGCTGGAGGACAGAGGCAGGCCCGAAGCACCGAATTCCCTGACTGAGAAGATCCTGAAATCTTCGAGCCATATTTTGGCAATGCC
>DALC01000101.1:9265-15706 GCA_002499325.1 Euryarchaeota archaeon UBA538 | reverse complement strand
AGATTCATGAATTGGATTAAATTGGTGCTCCTGCCGGGATTTGAACCCGGGTCGCCGGGATGAAAACCCGGTATGATGGACCGAACTACACCACAGGAGCTGAAGCCTCCGAGATGTGGTCGACACATAATCGAATCGGGTAGAAGGACACTCTGAGTCCCTCAATCGGGTTCAAATTACTCTTCTTCCTCTAACAGAGAATCCCACCAACTAATTGCTGGCAGGAAAACCACTAGGGATACTACGGTTAGTATGAACCAAATAAGTGGATTGGATAGTAGGTTTAGTAATTGGTCTCCCCAAACACCAACCACTATTCCTTGAATTCCAAATCTCAATCCCCTGCCCCACAGACCTGCAATAATAAATTGACGCTGGTCCATCTCCCCCATTCCTGCTATCCATGCGAGAGCTTTGTAGGGGATTGGTGAAAGTGCGGCGATGAATATACCAGCACTCCCATATCTTTCAATTAGATTATCCAATCTGACAATATGCTTTCTTTTTATGAATCTCTCTGCGAAATTTCGTCCCAATACTTTTCCAAGCCACCATCCTAAAACCGCTCCTGCAACACTGGTCAAGGTCACTATCAGCCAGATCAGAAATAATTTCATTGGCTCCCCTTGTGCCTGTAAGTACATCGGCAAGGTTAGTGCTTCAGGTGGGATGGGTTGGATAACTGCTTCAGTGAATGATAGAATTCCCAATCCGGGGAGGCCCAAATCAAGTGACCACTCAATATAGGAATCCCATGTATCCCAAAACTGACCTGGCAACAGTCCCATATACGGTCGTCGATGTCATTGCATTATGAAATAGTGGTATTTGTGGGGAATTCTAGAGGCAAAACCAATGAAAGAGAGGCGTGACGAATGAGTATGGGCGATATCACGGTTCTAGATACACCGGCCCTAATTTCCTGGCCCTTGTCTGAATTGAATGGCTCAATGATTGTAAATTCACAGATTACGGAACTGGAGAAGTTTTCCCCTACAAGAGCGCAAATCATCCAATCTTTAGGGTTGATAATTTCAGAACCCAGTGGAGATTCCATTTTAGAAGTGTCCAAGATTGCTGTTGAGACGGGAGATATGGCTGGAATTTCTCAAACTGACTTGAGCTTGGTTGCACTGGCGTATAGCAAAGGAGCAGTACTGGTTACTGATGACTACAGGATGCAAAATCTGGCCGAGAGACTAGAAATGGAATGGAGGGGTGTTGTCATGGAAGGTATTTCTGAGACTTGGGAATGGGAATTGAGGTGTATTGGATGCGGAAAATTATTCGATTCTCCTGAGAAACCCAGTCATAAGAAGAGAGAGACGGAAGAGTGCGTGGACTGTGGAAGTAGCCTCAGGCTCCGCAAGAGATGATCACTCACTTTCCATATCTACTTCTGCGGTCATTCCGCCCCTGTCCATGTCCTGTTCTGCTTTAGATGGAGTCGTTACTTCACTGACGGCCTTCTGGTATTCCCCCTTTGCTAAACCAACATTTCTAGCTAGTTTAGGAATCTTGTCAACTCCAAAAATTAGTACTCCAAAAACGACCAATGCGACTATCTCCACGGTACCTAATGCCATTGTATCAGTAACTGGTAGGGGCCACATCGGTTCAATGCTTCGGATAAAAAAATGGCTAACCTCCTGAAACTGGAGGGAGGAAGGCCACTTCTGAATGGTCTTCTAGAATGATGTCAAAATTAGAAGAAATACTTCCGTCTACAGCTACTCTGAGACCTTTGGAAGTATGCTCTTCCAAATTTAATCTTGAAATTAGATCTGCTAATTTTGTATCTACAGAGAGTGGGATATCAACTTCCCTCTCACCTAGTGATTCAGCCAAAGGCCCAAAGAATAGTACTCTCACAATAATTGCCCTGCCTCCTGGATGGGCGGGGGCTTCCATGTATGCCTTAGCGGGTTCTCAGCAATCAATTCATCGACTAAGAACTATAGTAAATTAATAAGAAGCGCTTGGGGTAAGCATGAAACGGACAATGGCTGTCGTTTTTGACTGCGATGGTGTACTAGCTGATAATGGATCCTCCTGGAAGAATATCCATACAAAGTTTGGTACTGATTCCGAGGATGGATCCCATAAAAAAACCCTGGAGATGTTTCTTGATGGGAAAATAACTGAGGAGGAATTCGTTGAGCATGATATCAGGCTGTGGAAGAGTGTGAAATCTGATATACATCGAGATGACATTATGAAATGCTACAGCGGAGTTGGTCTCATGAAAGGAGCCAGGGATGTTGTTGAAGAGCTTCAAAATAGAGGAATCTATGTCGCTATAGTATCATCAGGAGTTGACTTATTTGTCGGTGCGATTGCAAATATGCTGAGGGTTGATGATTGGGCAGCTAATGGATTTGAGTGGGATGAAGACGGGTTTCTGCAAAGGGGCCTTCCTACTAGAGTATACTCTCATGATAAGGGATTGATGGTAGATAAACTTGTGAGAATAAATGGATTTGACACCAGTGGAATAGTATCCGTAGGGGACTCAAGCACTGACTTATCGATGAAGATTGGCGAATCCTCATTTATTGGCTTCAATCCAGCCAGGAAAAGAGCGTTGAGTTCATTCTTAGAATCCGGAGTGCCCGTAGTAGAAAGTAAGGACCTTAGGGACATATGGCCCCACATATTTGATGGCGAAGAATTTCCTAAGGCTAACTAGGCGAATGGAATAGACGCGGTCGCAAATGTATGCAGATTAACCACAGTTAGGATGCAGGGTTTTGGTTGGAATCCCAACATTCTCTGAAAGTCGGTTTGATTTTGCCAAGTCGAACTATGAACCATTGTTGTTCCCTTGTAATTACCGACAAAGTGCCCATGTACGTGTCCAGTTACAAAAATGTCAGGTACTGTTGAAATTACTAAATTATCCTCTGGCTCTGGCGAAAGGGGTGTTTTGCCCCCCCAAGAAGGAGCTAGGTGCCTCCTTTCCAGCATTGCCTGCATTGCTCTTTCTGGCTGAGAGTATGAAACAGACCTCAGTGTTGCAACAAAGTCATCTATACTCTTTCCATGATACGAAAGGACTCTCACGCCGTGGAGACTGAAATCACACGGATTTCCTACGAAGATTGTATCAGAATAGTCTTGTTGGACTTCTGGATCGAGGGCTGGTTGGGGTTCTGCTGGCCTTACTGCATCGTGGTTTCCGGGCAGGATAATCACGTCCACCCAATCTGGAAGTGCTTCAAGTAATCTCGCTAATTCAGAATACTGATGAAAAAGATCCTTGATTGATAGATGTCTATCCTGACCTGGATATATCCCAACCCCATCAACACCATCTCCACTCAGTACGAAATACTTGATAGTTCGAGCTAACGGATCACTGTTGAACCAAGTGATCATTTTCTCCCACTGAGGCCCCAAGAATGTCATGCTCCCGACATGTGTATCGGACAGGAAGGCGGCTGACACGGCTTGGTCTTGTCCGGCCATAGACTTGGAATGCATGCCCAAAGGGGGGAGGTGAATTTCCTGAACAAAGAAAATTGGGTCCCCTTCACCTACCAGGAAATATCCGCTCACTCCAACTACATCATCATCCATTAGTCCATCCAAAGCAGGATGTACCTCAGAAGCCTCCGAGGGTGGCTTTACGATGCATCTAACTTGTGCTGTTTCATCCTCGACAACGAACATCAAATTCTTGCTTTTAGCCCATCTCATTTCAGTTGCAAGTCCTACCATTGTAACCTCATAGTCCCTGCTGGAATGTCTCTGACGGTTTCTCCATGCCTCCGAGGCGGGGGTCGGTCTCCTTGGGAGGGAGTTTGCAGAGATCATCATTGACCTGATTCTCTTCAGCCTATCAGTGAAGCAAGACCTCATGTCGGACATCTTACCTTCAGTAACAGAGTTTCCGGTAATATCGAAATGAATCTCGATCTCGGAGTCTACATCAGTAGCGTGCATAGGAAAATCTGCCAAATTGAAATGTTCAAGACCGTGTGGACGTGGAGCGGGAGCCAGTTCTAGAGCCTCCGATGGAGCTACAGTCCTTCCCAGGGAAGAGTGACTATTTGGATTTGGTAGCGTGACTTGTTGAGTAATAGTAGATTCTGCTAGATTTGGACTAACGGATGCAGGTGCCGTGATGGAGAGTAATTCACTAATTGTTCTGGAATCTAGGATTTTTATCCCAGACGCCCTAGCCGCTTGGATAAGAGGTTGCAAATCTTCTAGTTCCTGTATTAGCTCCTGTGACTTTCTACCCATAACAAGGATTCCAGAAGAAGCTAAAATCCGCTGTCTTGCAGGCCAATCATCAGAGACCATGTCAGTCAAGAGAGAAGGTCGCCTCATGATGATATCGCTAACAGAGTGCTGAAACTACTCTTTAGAGTCCCAATCAGTCAGAGATGCTAAGTCAACCTTTCCGATGTCCTCAGCAACTGTTCGGGGGCTTTTCTGCCATTCCAAGCTTCCTTCCCACTCCTCAGATGAGGGGTCCAACTGGGATGTGTCGAACGACCCTTCGGAAGCGTCTCTATTCAGCGCCTCTTCTACCACAGCTTCATTCTCATCAACTCTATCTAGAGCCTCCAGTGTTAGCCTGAGTGCGAACGCCGCGAAAGATTTCTTGTTATCCAATCTGTCATTATCTCCGAAATCCATTCTCCTAGATAGAAAGTAATCTCCAGCAATCACCGCAACATGAACTCTACCTACCTCCTTATTGCTAGTCGAGCCACCTGGGCCGGCTATTCCTGTGATGCCTATCGAGACATTGGAATCGGACTGGAACTTGGCACCCTGTGCCATCTGAATTGCGACTTCGTGAGATACAGCACCAGCATCATCACTATCGAATGCAGTCTTTTCCACTCCCAGTTCCCTCATCTTTGATTCGTTAGAATATGTGATCCAGCCTTGGTTGAACCATGCAGAAGCACCTGATATATCCGTAATCAATGATGCGACCAGGCCCCCTGTACAGGATTCTGCCACAGAAACTGTCCAGTCCCTCTTTCTGAGCCTTCTAGCTACTCGAGACGCGAGTCCGGCTGTCTCTTCGACCACGTATCTCCCTGGCGCCGTCACTTATTGAATATTCAGTAATGTGACAATTTCTAAACACAGATGATAGAAAATTTTTGGTGGGTCCGGCAGGAATTGAACCTGCGATCTTCGCTTTGTAAGAGCAACGTCATAACCCCTAGACCACGGACCCTGAGCAGTCGTGGGAGCGTTGTGTTCAAATGGCCTGCGGCTAAAGGAGTGCCGAGGGAAACAGTGTCCGAAGTAGCTGATCTGATTGAAATGCTCGAAAAAACGGGCATTCCAATGAGTAATGGGGTTATTGAGGCGTTTCTTCAGACGGAGCCTTCTGATTTCACCGATTTTCCGTTGGAAAACTTCTGGCACGATCACCCTGTTCCTTTTTTGGTTACGAATTCTGGGGTAACGAAGACAATTTCCGCACCACACATGATAGCCACTATGCTCCACCATCTAGAGCTGGATGATGATCTTCATGTTCTTCTAATGGGATCTAAAGGGGGGTATTTAGCCACACTGATTGACATAATCTGCGGGAAGGGAGGCAGGGTCACCATAATTGAGCCCCATGATGAAGTTGCTGAATACACATCGAGCGTACTTGAGAGACGTGACCAATGTGGCTTAATACGCGTCTTGGGCAAGGAGGCCTTGGAAGATCCAAAATGGGATCGAGATGTGGATAGGGTTCTTTTTACTGGCTCAATCAGGGAAATTCCAAATTTTATTGAGTTGCTTATCGACGAAGGGGGGTTTATCCTTGGCCCGTTTGGAGGCAGGATTCAACAGAGGCTTATGAAAAAGGAGTGGCAAGGTGGCACCTGGCTGGAAACTGATTTGGGAGGGGTGGTATTCGGCCCCATGGATATCAGAGAGTCTGAAAGAGGATTTCCTGATCCACTGTTCATTGCAGATGAGTTTGAGGATGCTCTGGTGATAATTTCCTCTGTCCTAGGTGAAAATTCAGAGGAGGTCCAGAGACTGGAAAGACTAGTTGAGTCACTAAGGGGACTTCCACCGGGACTGCCTGAAATTACTGAAAGTTCCACAGAAGAGGAAATTATTGAGCACCCTGTAATTGAGCTACTGATTACTGAGGCTGAATGGCTGAATGAACTATGGCCAACTTTCAGTAACATTCTGGGATTCGACTTGGGAGGAGGCCTCATAAATTTGGAAGAGCCACTTTTCGGAAAAAGACATGCCGACTTCACTCCTTAGTTGAAATTGCTTATTCAGTCCGAAGCAGTGATGTCTGCGAGTCCATACGGCGTGACATGGAGGAGTCGGTGCGAGAGTCGATCGAGCATGCGCTTGGGATTATGTCCAGTGCTGACAAGATGGTTCTTAGCAGACTTAACGAGAAAGGTATGGCCTGGATTGTTGGAGGATGGGTTAGAGATTCTCTCT
>DALC01000101.1:8893-9031 GCA_002499325.1 Euryarchaeota archaeon UBA538 | reverse complement strand
GCTGATTTGAGTCGGCGAGATTTTACAATTAATTCAATGGCAATAGATTCCGGGGGCAGATTATTAGATCCATACAACGGATTGAATGACTTGAAGTTGGGTGTACTGAAGTCGGTGGGCGTTGCTGAGGAGAGGTTT
>DALC01000101.1:2767-8875 GCA_002499325.1 Euryarchaeota archaeon UBA538 | reverse complement strand
AGGTCACTGATGGTTGGAGCTAGCTTTGGAACTGTCATAGTCAGATTGGACAATGACTTTGAGGGGGACCTCCAGTGGCAGGTAACGACTTTGAGAAGTGAAGGCGATTACTCTGATGGCAGAAGGCCCGAGACGGTTAGCTTTCTTGAGGAAGGAGAGGGAAATAGTGGAATTTTTGCTGATTTGAGTCGGCGAGATTTCACAATCAATTCGATGGCAATAGATTCTAGGGGCAGATTATTAGATCCGTATAACGGATTAAATGACTTAAGAATGGGCGTACTGAAATCAGTGGGTGTTGCTGAGGAGAGGTTTGAAGAAGATGGTTTGAGAGTACTTCGTGCATTCAGATTCCTAGATGCAGGAAAAATGGGTATTAGAGAGATGGATGACTCTCTAAGAAGCGGAATTCTGTCATCAGAGGAATTTCTACAAGGAATCTCGAGAGAAAGAGTTGGCATGGAGATGGCAAAGATACTAACTGGGGAAAACGTCCATTCAATTATCAGCCAAATGTTGTCTCTAGGAGTTCTAGACAGAGTATTCGAGAACATACACCTAGAGCTCCCTCCGGAACTGTCTACGGAATATTTGGTAAACCTAGCATTACTGTTTAGGAACAGCGAGCTTAGTGGAGAAGAGCTGGCTTCCAAGATGAGAGATTTGCTTGTCCTCTCGAAAAACGATCTCTTGGAGATATCGATAATGCATGAATGTAGATATTTGAGCCTGGATGTAACAATTGAGTCAGCCAGAAGATTCCATGCTGCTGTCCCGGATAGAAGGAAGAGGCTGATTATGAGTTACTTGGAAAAAAACGGAATAGAAACTGAGAAATTTGACAAATTATTCAGAAGCATCAATCCTGGGGATTTGATCTTAAATCCGATAGTTAATGGTGAAAGGCTAGCCATTGTGACAGGGCTCGCCCCTGGTCCAAGACTGGGAAGGCTCAAAGGATGGCTACATCGAAGACAGGTTGAAGAAGCCTCCAGAACAGAAGAAGATGTGTTACAGTTTCTCTTAGACATCGACTGGAAGTCATCCGATTACCAAGAATGGAGAGCTCTTAGCTGGCCCTAGTCAGGGAAGCTCATTTAGCATGGCTAAGTACTCGTCCTTATCCATGAATTGATCTTCGTCGAAATCATCGGTAAAAGTCTTCACGATTATGCACCAAGCATCCCCATATGCATCCTCGTTAACTAGGTCTGGGTTATCCTCAACATGGCCGTTTAACTCCATGATAGTGCATGGTATGGGCGCATTGATTAGCATCCTATCAAATTCGCTGTCATATCTGGTAGTTACTGTGATCAGAAGCTCATCGGTATCGACCTGGGCCCCCATTGTTTGAGATTTGGGAGATTTTTCTTCTTCATCGTCCTCTGAAAGACCGGAATCTGCGTCAATCTCAAAATCACTTTCATCCCTAGGTCTTGCGAGAACAACCTGGATTACTTCTCCGAACTCGGCCATCACGAACTCACTAAGTCCTATCTTAATACTAGTCGTACCTTCGTCCTTATCCTCATCCAGAACTTGCATCCAAAGATGGTCAAGCGTGTATAGGCGGTCGTGTGCAATGCTGAACTCTGCGTAGTCGCTGTCGGCCATGTTTCCCGCTCCGCGGCCCTCAATATCTCATTTCAACTATTCGTTCCTGAAGATTTGAGAATTACTCAACAAGAGATTAACAATGGAATGCCTTTCGGAAGTAACGAGCAACCATGAATTTTGAAGAGACGGAAGAGCAGAATATGATTAGGAATATGGTCAGAAGCTTTGCAGAGGAAGTCCTCCAGCCCACTACCCTAACCAGGGACAAGAATCAGCAGGCCCCTATTGAGGAGTGGTCCAGTTTCTGTGAAACTAGTCTTCAAGGAATTACAATTGGGGAAGATTATGGGGGGAGTCCGGTCGACGACATTACCGAAGCAATTATTGTCGAAGAGTTGGCTAGAGTTGATCCGTCTTTCTCTGTAATGTACTGCGTTCATGTCGGTCTTTGTGCCCAAACGATCTCTATCCATGGGAATGAGGAGCAGAAGAAGAAGTATCTTTCCAGACTGGCAGGAAATGAAATAGGAGCATATTCCCTCTCTGAGGCTGGATCAGGGACCGATGCGGCTGCTATGGTTTGCAAGGCTAAGCTCAGCGAAGATGGAACTCATTACATACTGAACGGCGAAAAAATGTGGGTAACTAATGGATCCAGTGCTGACATATATGTTCTATTTGCGAAGGATGTTGATCATCCAGAGTATGGAGTAAAGAAACACGGAGGAACTACTGCATTCATTGTTGAAAAGGGATTCAAGGGCTTTTCAGTAGGGAAAAAGGAGGATAAGCTGGGGATTCGTTCTTCTGACACCTGCTCGCTTCTTCTTGAAGATTGCATGGTACCTGTTGAGAATGTTTTGAAAGGCTCGGGAGAAGGTTTCCCGATAGCCATGAATGCTTTGGATAATTCCCGTATAGGAATCGCCGCCCAAGCCTTAGGAATAGCTCAAGGTTCTTTCGAGTCAGCGTTAAACTACTCACAAGAGCGTAAGACCTTTGGAAAGCCAATATCATATCATCAGAGTATCGGGAATATTCTTGCAGACATGTCCACTCAGATTGAAGCTGCCAGGATGATGGTTTACAAGGCCGCATGGGCCAAACATAATCACTACAAAGAAGGAGGTCCGAGGCATACTAAGGAAGCCAGCATGGCTAAGCTGTTTGCTGGAGATACTGCGATGTGGGTATCAGAAAGAGCAGTCCAGGTCTTGGGGGGTTACGGATATACAACTGATTTCCCTGTTGAGAGATTCTTCCGGGACGCTAAGATTACTCAAATTTACGAAGGAACCCAAGAAGTTCAGAGGATTGTAATCAATAGAGCAATCCAGCCGAAGTGATTTTTTTGTGTCCAACGATTACGGACTTACTCGATCCATGCATATCTTCTTTGGCCTTCAAGATCGCCTTCCGCACTGATTCCTATTAGTGCGAATTCACTACTTGGAGTGACTACAGATTCTTTCCTTGAACCTCTATGAAGTGATTCGTAGATCGTTTTATCGATCGGTTTCCTTGACGAAAGCCTCTCAAATAAATTGAATCTGGATGAAATCTCCTTCCATCCTTCCTGAACTTCTCCTTCGAATACCTTGGCCTTGGCCCCCGAGCCATATCCACAGAGGCCGACCTTATTCCCTCCCATCTCAGTTCCATCTAGATAGTCACTCTCCATAGCAGACATAAGAGCCAAAAAGATCGAACCAGTGTATTGATTTCCAATCAGGCTGGACGCTCGCTGTGTCTTCTCAATTCTCTGCTCTGCGAAATTCTTGAATTCTTCGGTCTTTGAAATAAGTCTCCTGTAGGAGTCATTGGCACGCTCGAATTCTTCCATCCCTTCTGGAGTATCGGGAAATGACTCTGGAAGTGGTTCCGGACCAATCTCCTCAGTAATATCATCCCAAACTGGAAGTTTTCGCCTATCATGCCTGAAGACATCTGGGAACATCCTCTTTCCCTGGAAAGCGTACGGAAGATGTACAATAATCCGTAACCACTGCTCAGTGAGTATTTCGTCGGTCTCTGGATTGTATCTTCCATCCCTGATTGCCTTCGACCTGAAGTCGATAAACGCCGTTTTTACAGATTCAGAATAACATCTATTCGAGAATTGCCCGTCAAACACAGGCATATCTTTGTGAATCATCAACTTTTCATTCTCGAACATAATATCATCTTTCTTTGATGAATTTGGGAGGAACTTGAGGATTTTCTCTGCCAAGCCATCTTTGACCCTCTCGCCACTCTCCTTGGCGATTTCTAATACATTCTCAATGATCATTCTAGTATTAACTTCCCTTCTGGGTTTGAAAAAGTCATGGACGGGCATTGTAGAAACTCCCCAGATGTCAGGAATGGCAAGGAGCCTTGGACTGTGCCTGATTAGGATAGCACCTCCTCCTGCACCTTGGGTATACTCTCCGCTTGATCCAAGATCATACTTCGCATTGTCTGCGAACACAACTATGCCGATTCTGTCTTTTTCCGGCCCTCCTCTGGCTACCCAATCAAGCGTATTGTGCATAGCATCTACAGCGCCAATACATGCGAAGGTCAAATCTACGACATCACAATTTCTAAAGCAATTTTCACCATATTTTCCAGAGTACTTCTGCTCTAGCATGTCCATTATGTAAGTGGCTGTAGGTTTGGCACCGTCTAATGCGGACTCTGTACCTAGATAGATACGGCCGATCTTATTTGGATCTATGTTGTTGCGATCTATTAGCCTAGAAGTTGCATTGGCACCCATCGTAGCAGTATCCTCATGTACATCTGGAATAGCCATGGCAGAGAGTCCTAGTCCCTTGTTTAGTTTAGAGAAATCTGCACCACGGAAATCAGCGAAGTCCTTCATATCGAAGTAAAGCCTAGGAAAATGAATTGCAATATCGTCTATGCCGACATCTGACATAATTTCACCAGCCTCGCGTAGTAATGGGGGTTATGATACCTGTCCCTGAAGAAACGTTCGAAAAGCGTAAATTACAATGATTCACTTAGATTCCGAGAGTGATTCCATACTCTCCAATAGTTCGGGATTTTCTTGGAAATGTTTGGACACGGGTGAAAGGATTACAAAAAGAGCGTCTGCAACGGCTATTTTTGCATCTAATGGGTGCACATTTCCTCCCGAAACTGATGAAACAAAATCATCAGAACTAAAGAAGCTGGATGGAGAGCCATACTTTGGATCTGGAGTTACAACTATCTTACCCATTCTTGGCATAATGATGTGTTCGACTATCTCAAAGATGGCAGAGGAGTCGTTTCCGACCTCAAGAAATGCTTTCTTCATTTTCTTGCGGAGGACATCTTTGGAGTCATGTAGAATTATTGCATTATTAGGGTCTGACTTGGACATCTTATATTCGAATGAATCCATCCTCCCACCTGCTCCCTTCAATCCAGAAAGCATTGGCGTATGGATACAAGTTGGCTTAGTCCAGCCATTTCTATCAGCTACTTCTCTCATGTACATGTGGGCCTTTCTCTGATCCATCCCTCCGAATGCTATGTCAACCTCCAGCTCAAAGATATCAGCGGCCTGCAGAGCAGGATAATAGAAAGCAGATAAGTCGTGGTCGGAGGAATCCTCATCCCTTCCCATAATGCTGAATGTCCTCCTGACCCTTGAAAGACTCATATTCTTGGAGCACCGTAGTACCCTTTCCCAGTATTTTCCTGAATCCATGACCTCTGATGCTCGAACGAACCTTACTTGCCCGGGGCCATCACCTAATTCTGGATAGTCGAGAAGGGCCCTAAAGACCTCTGACATGTAATCGGCAGCAAGTGATATCTTTCCCATATCTCGCCCGAATTTATCATTCACCCAGGCATGCCAATCAGCCAGTAGAATAATGACATTCACCCCTTCATCCAACATTTTTCTTATTGTTCCCGAAAGGAGTAGCCATCCCAAATGTGCCTTTCCGCTTGGCTCAAGACCGATATATGCTACCAGTTGATTGTTTCCAGAGTTAGATTCCGAGCCCGAAAGAACTGCTTCTACATGGTCCACTCCGATAACTTCTACGCAACCTGAGAACATCCTAGCTGCAATAGGGTGCTGTATCCCCTCATCAGCTTGAGTTTCATCGGAGGGCATTTTTACACCTAATTGAATAACTTGTTCAGTTTTTCCGCTCTTCCGGCGGCTTTCGTATTTTCATTAGACTCCAAGGCTTCCTCAATTTCAGAGATCAATTCCTCCGCCTGACCTATCTTGTCTTGTGGTATGGCCTCCGACATAGACATGAAATGACGAGCTGCTGAGATAGCAGATTTTGCCTTTGATGCTTTCTTAGCCCATTCTTTCGCCTTGTCCCCTCTCTGCTTCGAGTTGTATCCAGTCGCGTCGTCTAGGAAAGTTGTCCATCTCCTGCGATCGTCCATTGCGGACTTCATAGCTTCAGGGTTTTCGAAGTCTGGAGCGACATTGGTTACATCAACAATTAGGGCGTTTCCTTCGAATCTTCCTGAGATAGAAGTCATTATTCCATGTGAGCCAGTGAATGAGCTGTCTCCAGTGGACTG
>DALC01000101.1:0-2438 GCA_002499325.1 Euryarchaeota archaeon UBA538 | reverse complement strand
ACATCGTCGAAATACTTGCTAGCTAATGCTGATAGCCCCCCATCTTCTGTAATTTGTTTAACCATCCCGCGTCGTACATCGAATCGTTCCATGCCACCCGGCTTACTGGGGTATTCTTCAATTCTGCCGTCATGGGTCGTTGAATATTGGGTTACGAACGGGCTATAGATAATGCGCGTATCGGAAAACATGCGTACGAGAATGGCGATACATCTGGCGGTACTTTTTCTCGTATCAAATATCTCAATTCTATCGTCTGCAAGTTCCGCGGTCGGGATAGATGATTTCGAATCTCTTCCTGGGGGTGACTTGGGGCTAGCTGGGGCTGAATTAAGTCCCTCGAAGGAACTTGTAATAGCATTTGGCCAAGATTCGAACGTTATTGTCTTCTCAGCTTCTGATCCTTCTGATTACACAGAGACTCCATCGATCGGAAACAGTTCTCTCAATGATGCTAGTTTTCATCCAAGTGGGAACTCAGCACTGATAGTCGGGGATAACGGGACAGTTCTCAGATACTCTGATTTGGATAAGTCCCTGACTGATGCAGGGGTAGAAAATCTCTCTGGTTCCGACCTTTTATCGGTTTCATGGAGCTTATCTGGTTCTTGGGCATATATAGGCTCCACAGAAGGAGAAATATGGAGAGTAAGGGCTTCTGGAGACGGGGGGACCGAAACTCACTTGCTAGAGGGGCTGGAAGGTCAGAGTCCAGTGACTTCAATTGACTGTATTTCTGAAGGCATAGTATGTGTCGCTTCGACAACGTTAAACGGGATTGCAATAATACAAAGGGACCATTCTTTGAATTGGATAGGGGGTTCTTCTACTCCCTGGAGTGACATTGAGTGTCTTGATTCCAGCAGTTCTTGCGTTGCTATATCGTCTAATATCCTAGGAACAATAAAAGTCAATACGTCAAATCCTGATAAATCAACTATCTCAGGAGTTGAGATTATCGGTTTGGAGGGAGTTCTAACCACCATATCAGACCATAGTGAAAATAGATTCTTGATCTCTATGGCGCCATTTGGAATCGTAGAACATGATTTAGAGAAGAACGCCACCTTTCCATGGTTAGAAAATTCAGATGTGGTGAATGAGAATATTCAACTATCGGGAGAAAGGGTTGTTTCTACATGGTCTTTGAATGAAAATACAGGTTGGGTTCTTACTGACAGGGGAAATCTGGCGTCATTTCAAACTATAGATGGTATCGGTGAAAACTCAATTGTCTCTTCAATCCTATCCATGGCGGTTCTTTTGGCTATTCTCGGTTTCGCGGCCACTTTAATGATGTCCATATTTGGCTGGGGAAATGATCGTTCTTCGCGCAGACTCAGAAAAAAGAGCAGGGCATCATACAGTCGGCGAAAGAGATAGTTTGTTCCATACCTTGATGAGGGAAAGTACTGCGCGAGAGGTGAGAACATGCCATTCGAAGCTCTGGACTTCTACGATGTCGACTCGCTCCTGACCGAAGAAGAGAGAATGGTGAGGGACATGGTTCGTGACTTCGTCGATAATGATGTCCTTCCGGAGATTGAGCATGCATGTAGAGACGGCGTTTTTCCTGATAAATGGAGAGTTACTCTTGGAGAGATGGGTATCCTAGGAGCTCCATTGAAGGGATATGGATGCCCAGGGCTATCGTATGCCGCATACGGGGTGATATGTAGAGAGCTCGAGAGGGGGGACAGTGGTCTTCGCTCATTTGCATCAGTTCAAGGATCATTAGCAATGTATCCAATTTGGGACTTTGGCTCTGAGGAGCAGAAGAACTACTACCTGCCCAAGATGGCCAGTGGGGAATGGATTGGATGCTTTGGCCTTACAGAGCCTGACTATGGTTCCAATCCGGGCGACATGATAACCAAGGCTGAAGACATGGGGGATCATTATCTCTTGAACGGTGCCAAGATGTGGATTACTAACGGTTCCATTGCCCAACTTGCTGTTGTCTGGGCGAAGTTAGATGGCGTTATCAGGGGATTCATAGTTGAGAAAGATGACGAAGGCTTCTCTGCACCGGAAATGAAGGGAAAGCACTCTCTGAAGGCATCGGTAACAAGCGAGCTTGTATTCCAGGACTGTAAGATTCCAAAAGATAGGATGCTTCCAGGAGTAAAGGGTCTAAGAGGCCCGTTTTCGTGCCTAAACAATGCTAGATATGGAATATCATGGGGAGCTGTTGGTGCTGCTCAGGCCTGCTTCGACTCTGCAAGGGAATACTCACTCAGCAGGATCCAATTTGAACACCCCATAGCTTCTTATCAATTAGTTCAGAACAAGCTATCGTGGATGCTAAGGGAGATAACTAAGGCTCAATTATTAGCATATCACCTTTCCCAGAAAAAGGACTCAGGGAATTGGATACCAGAACATATTTCCTTGGCTAAGATGAATAACGTCGATATCGCTCTTGAGATTGCAAGAGT
>DALC01000049.1:32348-33973 GCA_002499325.1 Euryarchaeota archaeon UBA538 | reverse complement strand
GAGATGGAATTTATCGACATAGCTTCAAGCAGTGTGCTAACTACAGGACTTGCTCAACCAGAGTTCATCGGAGGCCAATATACCGTAGGCAACGACGATGAGAGTGGAGTAGACGGTCCCGCAGTCCAGATCTACAGCTCAGGGACTCCCATCACCCCACTAATCATGTCCTCCCCAGATCTAATCGGATCTAATAATGGATGTGGGAATAACGCAGGAGGCAAGCCAACAGTTTGGGTTGAAGACGCGTTCATCGAAATTGATGATGCAGATATAGGAGTTGGAGATTATGGTATCTCACTGAGGTATTCTTCTGGATCAGTCACCAACTCAGAGATTTCAGTCAACTGCAACGGAATTGATATCTACAGCCTAAAGAGCGTGGGACAGATTGACTACTACAATACAATCACAGGAAACGAGATTGTCACTAGCGACAGAACCCCAATCACTGTTTACGGAGGTGCTCATGCTTTCATCAGGGATAACGATCTATCAGGAGCTGGAGGCGGAAGTGGTATTGCTGTGTTCTCCAGCTATGCGGAGATAACAAACAACGACATTGGTCCAATCGGCGGATGGAATGGACTTTGGATGTACGGATCTTTTGATGTAATCGCCGAAAATAACACAATCTTTGACACCAACAGGGAGGCCATTATCGCTGGAGAATACGGGAGCAACGCTCCCGCTCCGAGCGCATCCAGGGCATTCCTCGCAAACAACAGCATCTCAACTTCAGGCCAAGGAACATGCACCAGTAGTCTCCATTTCAATGGGCAGTTCACGTGTCCAGCAGTGATGGCATACAGGTCGGGACTGACTATGTATGACAATGTAATCAATTCTGGAGGTGAGTCTGATGGAATCAGGTCTATTGGAGCGCTACTCGACATCAGGAGAAATACATGGAATGCGGAAGGATCAGGAGCTGTAATCAAACACTACGATTCAGGATATGCAGGGGACCAACAATACGGTTCGCTAGCTTTCTTCTCTGAGAATATCTGGAATGGAGTGGGTACAACATACAATATCACGAAGAGCTCAGTAACCGTACAATCCGAATCTATCCCCAGTCCGCCCACAGGACAGTTTCCAGTGATTCTATCATGGCCAGATCAGGAGGCATGGCCCGCCAATGGCTTCCAGAATGGGATCATACCGACAGACGTTCAAGAGTGCTCTAACTGCGATAACCTCACTCCCAGAAATTTCCCTCTTGCGCTTTCCATGGACAATAACTCCACAGTGATGACATTTGCTGGTCTGGCTAATCTAGATAGATCATCTATCTCAATCCAGACCCAACCTACTCCCTACGCTGTACAGGTCAGAAGAGCTGAGCTAGTCAAGTTCCAAGCTCTTGTCAACGGAGAGAGGGTACAGGGTGCCAGTATTCTCATCGAGGACGCTCTAGGAAACGACATGTATGACATCGATACCCTTTCAGATGGATACACTCCATGGTTCGCCCTCCCTTCAGACTTCCACCTCGACTTTAGAGGACTTGGAGGAGGTGACAACCCCGATGGATTCGCAGATGATGAATTCGAGGACTCCTGCTCAGATGGAATAGACAATGACGGAGATCTCGTGATGGACGCGGACGATACAGACTGTGA
>DALC01000049.1:15284-31948 GCA_002499325.1 Euryarchaeota archaeon UBA538 | reverse complement strand
ACATTAGATGACTCTTCATATCAAGGAACTGCAAACCTTGTAAATTTAGCTCCCTCTGTATCCATCACACAAGACCAAGGCCACTCTTTCAGAAAGATAGTGAATATCACCGGTAACGCTCACGATGGAATTCTAGCCTCATTCTACCCAAGTGATGAAATGGCACAGTGGGATCAGAAAGGATTCGTCCATTCAATTGAAGTTAGAGACCCATTCACCAGCGATTGGTCAGATGCACAACTCGCCACTGACTCCTCTGGTTCACAATATGGGGAAGTAACTAGTACTAACCATCCTTTCAAAGAATGGTATTATGAATTGGATATGTCCCAAATGGCTGAAGGAGACTATGTTTTCCAGTTCCGAGCATTCGACGGAATCGACTACAGCCCCATATCCACCATCTCTATCAAGCTTAATTCCCAGGCCCCTACAGTCTCGGTAAGCTCTCCTAGTCCATTTTCTACTCACTCTGATGACACTGTTACATTCGAGGGTGCTGCCTATGACTACTATGGATGTCCATCACAATGTGGCAAGGATATTTCTGAGATTTATTTCCAAATTGCTGGTCCTAATTTCCAAGTTGTTACTCCTGTCTCTGGAGGTACATCCTGGTCATGGACTTGGGACTTCAGTGGTCAGCCCAGGGTGGTGGCGGACTACACTTTCAAGATATGGGCCTCAGACTCGGACTTCTGCAATGGCGTGATTGATGAGTGCGTTCCCGCGGAGCTTACCCTCACCATAGACAATTCAAACAGCGCGCCCTTCATGAGTATCTCCGAACCCAAGGAGTCAGACAGAATGCCCGTTTCTGAAGAGTCAGTTTTCCAAGGGGTAGCCAGGGATAATGACAATGAGGTAACTAGAGTAGATATCGAAGTCCTCGATACAGCAAACGGAATGATCGAAGTTCACTCAGAATCAGTCATCGAGTTCGACTCGAACGGTGCATTCAGCTCAACATGGGACTCAAGGTCGTTAAGGCACAATTCGGAATACCAGATTAGGATGAGATCTTATGACGGATTTGATTACTCCGAATGGAAGTCAGTTAATATAATCGCAGACAATCCTCCAGATGCAGGAAATAGACAACCCGTTTTCGATCAGTCGGGATGGGTAGAATCGGTAACACTATACTGTGAAGAAAACTCACAATCAGCCGACAGATGTACCACTTTCGAAATCAATCTTCTGGATTTCTTCTCAGATCCAGATCCAAATCAAGAGCTTATTCTATCAGTTTATGATGACGAAGAAATAGCCTCAGATGACGAATATCCAGTAGTGATTTCAGTATCTGCTGACGGCGTGGCAAGATATAACCCGACATCGATGGCTTTCTTCGATCCCGAGATATCTGGTTGGTCAATTAACGATGTAGTATTTGTTGCATCAGATCAATTCGGATCGAAGGCAAATTCAATTCCAATGAGCATCGAAGTCATAGCAATAGATTTCCAGGTCGATGTACCCCAAGAAACAAGGATTTCCGAAGATGGTACTGCTATCTTCTCCGGCATCGGTCTTCCAGGGAGAACCGTTACAGCTACAATCGGAGGAATTCCTGTCAACAATACAGTTGTCTCGGATGACTCAACATGGACTATGGGAATACCAGGATCTCGAATATCGAGCTCTGCTACTCCTCAGTTCATGTACGGAGGCCTTGAATATGACGGTTCAAAGATCACTGTGAGCGACTCAGAATCATCAAGTACCTCATTCTTGGTAATTATCGTAATTGTTGTAATTCTGGGAATGGCAGGTTTCGCTTACTTCTTCATCGAATTCGAAGACGATAATGAGCCTGAGCCTGAGCCTGAGCATAATTACAATAAGAAAGAGAGGCAACATGAAGATGAAAGCAGGTTTGTCAAGGACGATGACCATCCAGGTTGGCTTTGGGATACAGAAAAGGAAGAATGGGTCGAAGAAAAGTAGTATTTCCTCTGAAAAGCCCCTAAGCTTCCATCACGAACATTATTGAATAGAAGATGTTGCTACCGTAATTATGTCAGTCACACCCGTGCCCAAGCCTGGTGTCCAAGAGAGGATTCTTCTCCACCTCAGGGACTATGTGGATCATGCAGACAAAGTCGAAGTTCCTTTTGCACTTTCACAGATGGGCATTGCAAATGCAGTTTCCATCGCCAGATCCAATGTCCCTAGAGCTATCTCCGGCCTCAGGGAACAAGGATATCTGATTGAGAAACAAGCACATGTCACCGGGGTTTCGAGGAAAAGGAAGGCATACTTTCTGACCGACGATGGAGCTAAGCTAGCCGATGACATATGGTCTAAGGTCGGGATGCAAGTAGTCCGAGTGATTGGAAAGGATGGAAGAGCATCAAATATGGAGCTATCACAGGCACTAGAGGGTACAGAATTGCCTCTTAGGCACGTTGATGTTATTCGGTATTTGGATGATTCAGGAACAATAGATCTTTCGGTTTTATCTGCTGACTTGATTGAGAGGGACTTATCAAAGCATATTGAGAAACAACTGGTAACCTCACTGAGTGATCTTCCAAGAACCAGGAGATTCTACGGAAGAGAGATGGAACTGGAAAATATGGTTAATCTCTTGGAGCATCAGTCAGGGTCAATACTTGTTCCCGGAATAGCAGGCATAGGTAAAACCGCACTCTCAGCCAAGCTAATTGAGAGCTTTACACACAGAAGAAATCTTCTTTATCATAGATGTCAAGACTGGGAAGGTGCGAGGGCATTCTTAGAGGCTGTTTCAGAATGGCTATCTGCAATGGGGAGCGATGATCTATCTGACTACCTTGCATCAACTCCCGTTCCTCAGCCTCAAATGGCAGTTAATCTAATCTCCGAAGGACTCGAGTCTTCACCATCCCTAATTGTAATAGATGACCTACACAAAGTTGGCGATGAGACACTAATTTCAGTACTTAGATCACTTTCATTGAAGATACCAGAGCTAGATAATGTAGGACTGGTAATGTTCTCCCGATCATTTAGGATGGTAGTTCCAGAATCTGACTCTTCTGGGAGAATAGTGACTCTAGTAATGCCACTCGATGGGCTCGATCAGGAAGCAAGTAGGAAAATACTGACTACAATGCAGGATATTGAGATGCCTCAATTCCTGCATATTCATAGCTTATCTAGAGGTCATCCACTAGTACTCGAGCTGATAAATAGAGGAAGTGTAGGGGGCACGTTCCACGAAACTCTAGAGGCATTCGTGGAGAAGGAAATTTTCAGTAGACTTTCTGGTGCTGAAAAGAGATTATTGGGAGCTATAGCGGTATTCAGAGAACCTATGCCCCTCGAAGCAATATCTGGAATCGATATGGAAACGGATCTTTTGGACGATCTAGTTGAAAAGGGCTTGGCAAGGCAAGCAGACAGCGAAAACTATGATGTTCACGATTTAGTCAGGGAGTTCCTAACTAGATCTATGGAGGACTCATTAAAGCAATCGTTACATGCCAATGCAGTTGAATGGTACAGAACTAGGAAGGAAGATCCATCAGAAAGTATAGAGCATATTCACCACCTTCATGAGTCGGGCGATATTGAAGGTTTAGCCTCGGCGTTATCCGAGGAAGGACACAAGCTAGTCAAGGCCGGACACATCGAACTGCTTGGTATTCTTAGGGTCCTCGAGACTAGGCTGTTCGGTCCCAGAACCAGATTTGTAATACATGAACTTACGGGAGACATACTTTCTGTCCAAGGAAAGTGGGATGAGGCCGAGGGACAGTACGACATGGCACTGCCCATAGCCGTTAAACACAAACTAACCACTCCTCTTGCGAGAATTTACTCATCTAGGGCAGATTTAGCGGTCAAGAAGGGGGAAATGGATACTGCACTTTCCCTGCACAAGAAAGCCCTGGAGATGCAAATAAAACTTAGAGACGCACAGGGTGCGGCGAGATCTTACAACAATATGGGATATATCTTTAGACGCCAGCGAGATAACAAAAGAGCATTAGAAGTCTATGGAAATGTGGAGGAACTATTGGATTCCGAGGAATCATCCGATCTAACAGAGGCAAGAATCAGACTGGCTTCGGCTTTTCTCGAGATGGGTGAGATGGATAGGGCCCGTGACCATGCCATGAAAGCTCACGATGAAACGGCACAGAACAACCAAGAAAAGCTACATGCTAGGTCAAGGGCTGTTCTGGGCAGATACTATGCAAGGATAAAAGATAATGATTTGGCCATGCATCATTATTCCGGCGCTCTAGAGATATTATCAGATCAATCAGACCCGAGAAGCGCGGTCGAAGTAGAGATGCTACTCGGACAAGTACTGAGTGATGCAGGAAGATCAGATGAGGCCGCACAGCACTATCTGGACGCTTTATCCATCGCAGAGGCAAACGACTTCAGGATGATGCAAGGCGAAATCCTCTCCAGACTAGGGGAAGTGGAGAGTAACAGATCACAGAGGATGGACTACCTACAGAGGTCCCTAGTAGTTTTCAGAGAGCTCGGTGCGGTCGATAGGATGAGGGACGTTCAGAACTCTGTCCACAGAGTAGTAATGGGACATTAGTTCAGGCCGATATCTTCTCTGAATCTATCTGACCAATCCAGTTACTAAACTCCGGGCCATCTTGTTTAGATATTGACAAGCTTCCATTGAAATCATCACAGATCTCCATAAGAACCTCGCTCTCTGCGATATGAGGAAGATTATTACTCTCAGAAAGATGACACAATACGATACTACTCAGCTTTGGATGGACAATCTTGCTAAGTGCCAAAGCGGTCTGGGAATTGGAAAGGTGCCCTCCCCTGCCTGATATTCTCCTTTTCAGGGCATCTGGATAGTTCCCCCTCATTAGGCGATCGTGATCGTAGTTGGACTCAATGGAGATATGGTCACACTTCCTGAGATGAGAGGACAACTCAGCGGTGACCTCACCGAGATCAGTAACTATGGCAGCCCTTCTTCCTTTATCATCACAAGCTATTACGGCTACATTATCAGCATCATCATGAGGTACTGGAATAGTCAGCAAACTAATGTCAACACCAGCATCAATTCTTTCCAGCTCAGAGAATACCAGGAGATCCTCCCAGTCCTCCCATTGCATTCTTTTTGCAGTCTCTGCATTACTGATTAGCCGTGCTCCCCACCTTTTTGCAGCTCTCTTGGCAGATTTAGAGTGGTCAGAGTGATGATGAGTCACTATTATGGAATCTATATCTGTCGGATTTACCGATAATTTATCCAATCTAGACTCTGTCTTCTTTAGTGAAAACCCACAATCTACCAGAACATTAGATTCGCCTGTAGACAAGAGAACAGAATTCCCCCTGCTCCCACTTCCTAGGTGAGTAACCTTCATTGCAACGTCTCCAAGCTTGCGGGGATAACGACGACCTTTGAACAAATCCTATGATAGTTATTCTCCAAGCTCATTTTATGATTAATCGACTCTTCAGGAACCAGTTATTTTGAATCAATGTCCGAACGACGCTCCATCACCATCATAAGTCAACCGAGGACGTTGAAGGCTACCTAGTTGGGGCTTTAACATGAGGAGGAAGCAGACGGCAGCCTTTATTGTGCTACTTTTGCTAAGTAGCCTCGCTTTTGTTTCTCAAACTAGGCCCCAGTCTCCGGTCGACTCCACAAATCCTACTGATGCTCAAGGAGGTGCTCCTCCAGCTACCGATGCAGACGAAGATAGAATCCCCGATCAATATGAGGCGATATACGGGGAGGACATAGTTATTGATACTCCCGAAGGGGGCTTCATGGTGCTTGGTTTGGACATGAATAACGGTACTGACAATATGTCTGATCATGATAGAGACGGAGCTGTGGCCCTGTTGGAGTACTGTTGGCCGTATACTCTCGACAAATGCTTTACTGACAGACTTTCCTTGACGGGCAAGCCTCCCGAATTGACAGAATCAGGAAACAGGGAGTATCTGGACCCCACCTCGTCAGATACAGATGGAGACGGACTCCCAGATGGATACGAGATACACATGTGCACTGAAGGAGGGCTGGGTTACCTCAACGCGACTAATGCATGGACCTGTCTCTGGTTTGATCCACTGGACCCATCTGATAGTACAGAAGATATTGACAGGTGTGAAGACTTTAGTTTTGGCTGTGGAGACGGTTTTGATGTCAATAGAGATGGTCATATCGATGTTACCGAGAGATACTCAAACTCAGAAGAATACTCTTTCGGAACCCCAGAAAACTGGCTCACAGAGAGAGACGGGCTTTGGTGCTCAGGGACAATTCCTGGAATGAGTGAAAATGCCTGTCAGGAATCAATAGTAAGGCCGACTGGGGACGATGGGTGGCTGGGTACCGATCCTACACGCTCAGATTCTGACTACTACTCCTGGTCTGATCTGTTGGCGACTGGACTTGTCATTCCAGGCGATGGAATTCCAGATGGATGGGAAGCACACTACGGACTTGACCCTAGGAACGCTAGTGATGCAATACTGGACTCTGATAGCGATGGATGGGATGCGGATAGGGACGGTTACGTAATCCCCGATACTTCTACCGCTACCGCCGCATGGGGGGAAGCCTTCAGTAATTACGAAGAGTACATGGTTTACTATGACGATGGATCTTGGGTAAAACCAGGTATCAGAGGTACTGCAGTAACCAGTCACGATGGAACCGTACTAACCTTTGATCAATCTACGCAGACCCAACTAGTTGATGCGGCAATACACACTATGATCAAAGACAGCGATCAACAAAGAATAATTGTCGGATCGAAATATGGAGTAACCACACTAGATCCATTCGGCGAGATATCCTCTCTTCACAGTCTTCCCCCTGGTGTAGAGATGACCTCGATGGTCAGGTGGTCCCCCAGTGGGAACTCAGACTTCCTAGTTATTGGAACGAATCTAGGGGTTCATTGCGTCTCGATGGAAAACGGCCTTCCAATAATGTCTTCTCTTTCGGAATCTGGAATAGGCCACGTGGTATCAATGATGAAACTTGATACAGGAAGCAATAATCTGGATCTAATGGTTTTCGGGCATCAGAAGGCATGGACCGTAAGCGTATCTGATGAAGGCTCTGGAGGAGACTGTTGGAGCGGAGGAAGATCCGTAAGTGTCGGACAGGAAATTCTCAGCTCCCCATTGACTGAGGCTCTTTCCGACTCGGAGGTATCTGCCAATGATGCTATCCAAGTCCCGATACAAGGCAGGGGCCCTCTGCTGATGGTAGCCACTAATTCAGGACTGATCGCATGGAACACTACGGACGGAATTACATCTGCGGGTGATCCATGGTGGGTTTTCGATGTCGAAGATGCAGAGACATTCGTGAGAATGGCCGATCTACTGAACGAATCCAAATCCGCGGTCGTCAATGTTTTGGAGCCCGCAGGACCACTTCTGGATAATGGGGATCTGGATGAAGTTACGGGAGTATGGATGGGAACTGCAGGAGGGCTACACTTGATTGACCTATCTATATTCATGCAGATGCCAAGATCCTCGATAAGTAACGATAGGATGTTCAATTCAGAACGTTGGACCGAGGGTGCGAATGATATCAGGTCGGTTATGGCAATCGAGGGAATGGTTGTTCTAGGTTCCCGGGACGGAACATGGTGCCTTGAAGGAGGTCACACAGGCGTCCTTGGCCCCTACATCAATCAAACAAGAATGCCAGGACTCGTCACCAACTTAATCTCAATGGAAAACGAAAATGAAGAATGGATTTTCTCAGGGTCCTCGCCGGGCAGATTCATGAACATCATGCCGATAGATCCGTTATCGGACGACTCAGATTTTGATGGAATGCCAGATGGTTGGGAATATGTACATGGTTTAGATCCAACGGATCCATTTGACAGGGAGAGGGATGCTGATGCTGATGGAGTCAGCTTCCCCCTGATTGATGGGACCATATTTATCCGTGAGTGGAGTAATTTGGAGGAATACAGATACGTAAACACTTCACAATTCGGTACAAATGGTACGGATCCAAGAAATATTGACTCTGATGGAGATGGGCTCACTGATGGAGAAGAGTACTGGGGTTGGTTTTTGGAGTCAACCTCATTTTCTTGTCATTATCTGAATGATGACTACGTTTGTGACGACTCATCATCACAATCGGAGACTGTCCACCTCGAAGGATGGCTCGGCTCAGGCGCAGGAGGAGGTACAGACGGCCCAACAGACCCCACCAATCCAGATACAGACGGAGACGGAATGCCCGATGGCTGGGAGATTGAGAACAGGAGATGGATTGGGGATATTTACACTGGAGGTAATCTCTGGACACTAGACCCAAGAGATCCAAACGATGCAGAAGAAGATGCAGATGGAGATGGACTGTCAAATCTGTGTGAGTACAAGTGGGGGGAGATAATTGATGATGTAATTAGAGATGGACTTCCATCCCATGGGGAGTCAAATGAGTCGGCACTATCCTGGGTGCCTACAGATCCTAACAACGTAGACTCTGATGGAGACACACTTCCCGATGGCTGGGAGGCGAGATATACTTGTTCTTGGAATAAGGACAACAAGGGAATCAATCCACTGAATGGTTCAGACGCACTCAACAATCCAGACGGTGATGGTTATGATATCAATATGGATGGCGTGCTATCAATGGATGAGCAACTGGTAAATTGGCTCGAGTACCATCTTAAAGATCAGATAATATACTCCGATTCCACAGAGTCAGGAATGGATTTCCCCAACGGATTCGTCACAAACCTATCACACTCTTCATGGCAAGGACTCGCTCCAGGCTCCTTTGGTGAGTCCACCAGTACTGCATACCTCAGCTTAGTTAATGGAACCACTGTGGAAGATGTCGGTTCTGGAAATCCACTTTCTTCCGACTCAGATAGAGATGGAATGCCAGATGGTTGGGAGTACTATCATTCACGATGGAGTTTGTTTGATGAGAAATGGACTCTGAATCCAGTAGATGAAAGGGATCAAGATGGCGACCCCGATGGAGATGGGATGAATAACTGGGAAGAATACAATTCAATAGATGGAAATCTCAGTGAGACGGACTCTCTTGTCACATCACCTCAATTCTACTTACTGAGCGTAGGAGGAGAGCTGCTTCCAACTCCATGGCTTTCTGCAGAGTCAACATACTCTTTCGGATATTTCCTGTCCGACGATCAGAAGAATCTAACCGGACTAACAGCTGATCCAAATAATCCAGATACAGACGGAGATGGTCTTCTAGATGGGATCGAATTAATTTTTACAAGATGGAACTCAACTGATTCCGTATGGACATTAAATCCCCTAGTGTCTGGTGACGGATATTATGATTCGGATTTAGATGGAATCACCGATCAAGTTGAACTGAATCTTACAAACAATAATCCTGCTAACGGGGCTCTCTCTCCTCCAGATGCCCCTAGGATGTGGGAAGAGGCTGACTCGATAGATCCATCTGAGGCCAATAATAGAGTATTCAGGATTTTGTTTGGAAAGGAAGGAAAGGCTCAATTAGCCATGGAGCAATACCAAGATTGGCTCTCGGGTAGTCCAGCAAAACCACTCCTATCTGCTCTTCTAGGAATATCAGATCCAAATGACGTGGATACTGACAGAGACGGGATGAGTGATGGGTATGAGTATTGGTTCACACAGTGGAATCTCGAGCAGAACATATGGGAGATGAATCCCTTAACAGGATCTGATGTTTCTAGGGATTCGGACGATGACTCCTACGACTGTGATGGGAATGGTCAGATTTCAGACTCGGAGTCATTTGATAACTTAGCAGAATATGAGTCTAGAATTTATGGAAAAAAGATAGCTGTGGATACAATCCCAAATGAGACCGGTCTGGTCTCGTATGGTGCTGATGCCATTAATGCATTCACCGGAGAGGTGGGAATGTCATATGATGCCGCGTTTGGCCAGCTGTATGACATGTTCAAAAGCAAGAGTCTGGAATCCTCGGATAGAATGGGGCTAATCAATTCCTTACATCCGGACAATTTCAATATCAGCCTAGCCGGAGTTAGCGATCCCACGGATGATGATTCAGATCTTGACGGGATGCCTGATGGTTGGGAATTTTGCTATTCGGTATATGGAGAATTCCTGCCTGTTAATGACTTCAGGTGGTCGCTAAATCCAATAAATCCATTGGACGTAAACTATGATCCCGACTCTGATGGATGGTTCGATAGGGAAATCACTGACGTTCCCGCGCCTCAAGGAACATGGGAGTCAAGGCAGTTCTCAGAGTACGAACTGGGAGGACAGATTCCCCAAGGAGTACAGTCTCTATTGTTCTCTAATTTGATGGAGTACAACAACGGTACACACCCATTGGATGATGACAGCGATGACGATTCCAGCGTAATGAGGCCTGTTTTCACTAATGGTGTAGTCACGTCTTATGTCAAGGACTCCAATCTATCTGATGGAAGAGAGGTGTTCAAGTACGGAACTAACCCATTGGACAACGATACCGATGGAGATATGATGCCAGACTTTTACGAGTATTACAGAGGTTGGAACGAGACAAATGATAACTGGTCTTCCTGGTTGCAAATTTCAGTTGTTTGGCATCAAGTTACTTCTGTAGTTTGGAAACCAGTACAGGTTTCTAACGGATTGATTACTAGGCCAGTTCTAGAGTGGGCGTGGTTCACTCATGATCCGACAGATCCCTCCGATGCTGGCCAAGATGCAGATAATGATGGTGCTTGGGACTGCTCTGGAGGGAGTTGTATTTACCAGCCATACAACAACTTCCAAGAATACTTCGGAGTAGTCAATGCTTCGATGTCCTCTCCTTCTCTGGTCAGAGCATCGAATCTTGTTGACTGTTCTGGAGAGTCAGTATCTGAGTGGTGGCAATTAAGGGAGAGCCTCTTGGGGACCTGCTCTGGGAGCTCGTCCATATCAACTAATTATTTCAGGATGAATAAAATTAATGATAATGATAGACTTTATGCGTTGGTAATCAACGACTACGACTTGGACTATGAGGATGTTGATAGTAGTAATGATTTAACTTCGCTCAACGGCGAGTGGACGGATACATTCAACAGGATTGCAGGAGACCAGTATCATCTTCCAAATATTTTCCTTGGAGAGTATGTGTATGGTTGGTGGATCCTCGATATCGATGGCGATCAGATTGCAGACGGTACAGACCCTACCAATTGGGATACAGATGGAGATTGGCTAAACGATCACTTTGAGATTGAGGATGATTTACTAGATGGCATAAGGGGTAATAGTGGTTCGCCGATCAGGTACGATGACAGGTCAACCTAGTACTATCAAAAAATAATCCCGGGAATAGTTATGGATAAACAAGACGGACAAATACCAAGCATATCCTCACCTACGGAGGAAAAGCTTCTGTTCCTTCAGGAGAATATGGTCAACTTCATCAATCAATACGGTCAACCTGTGATAGAGGTGTCATTGGTAATTTCAAAATATATCCGTATTATAGTAAAAAAGCTCGAAGAAAAGGCATTGAATAGTAATGAGGAGCTTCCCGAAGACCTACTCTCTCCCAGGCCAGTAGAATCCTCTGGTGAAGATCCAGTCATGGACTCATTCCCCCTGGAGAGGATACTGAAATCCGTGGATCAGGATAGAATGGATATTCTCGACACAATCATTCGAACCATATTGAATGAGACGGAATTGCCTTTCATTCCAGCACTAGCTGTCCTCAGAGATTGGGAGCATGTTATCAGGACACAACTGGCAAAGGCAACTAGCCCAGGACATCTCTTCAGCCCACTAAAACTACCTGATAATTTCTGACTATCTGGTCCTGGCGACAATGCCACTAGATACCCACCATGCGTCAAATATGGACCAAACGAATAGAACTGGCCAGAGGAAGATAGACAAAATTAATGGAAACTGTATTACGAACCAACCTGCAGATTTTCTATGCTGACGATTGAAGTGCTGTCCAAGGAATAAAAATGGAACTAGAGATAGCAAAACTGCAACCAATGGCCTTAGTGCGCCCCAAGGACCAACTCCTCCACTCAACTCCTTCCAGATGACACCAATTACGCCAATTGCAGTAACCTCATCCTCCTCCTCTTCAGCAGGTAGAATCACCACGTATTCGTTTTCCATCATACCTTGGAAGATGTCGATATGAATGAATGTGACTGCTAATAGACCCAAAAAGACAACCGTTGACCCCCTCTCGCTTACTTCATGGAGAAAAAGAGGATTCTACTCACAGGCTTTGAACCATTCTCGGGCCTAGATATCAATGAGTCCTCAGAGGTTGTAAAATTAATTCTAAATGCGGGGTTACAAGATATTGAAATTATCCCTAGTATCCTATCTGTAGATGAAGAAGGAACTGAATCCTCATTGGATATTCTCAAGGCCATGGAATTCGACGCAGTAATCCATTTAGGCCTATCCAGAGATTCCGGGAAGATACTGCTTGAGAGATTTGCAACAAACATGATTTCAATGGAACTCCCGGATAATTCTGGTAGGGTCGTAAAGGGCTCTAAGATTCTAGAAAACGCGCCTGAAAGAATCGAGACTACTGTAAGCATACATAATTTTGATGAGGAATTTGAACAGGATAAAGATGTTCAGTGGAGTCATAGTGCTGGAAGCTACGTGTGTAATGAGACGTATTTCAAGACTCTATCTGGTCTCTCAAACTCTACTATTCCCGTACTCTTCATCCACCTGCCAAAGATTTCAGAAATTTCTCTCGATAGGCAGGTGGAGGTTGTCTCAAGAGCAATTATGCTAATGGTCACAAGGCCAAAATTGACAGTAGTAGGCGGCATGATAAGAGATCTGAACGGGAGTATTTTGGCTTGTATGAGGCCAGAAGGGGACGCATGGTCAGGTTGGTGGGAGTTCCCAGGAGGAAAGGTCGAGGGGAATGAGTCACTCAAAGATGCATTATCTAGGGAGATAATGGAGGAGCTAAGTGTTAGAGTATATCCCAGATCAAAGGTTTGCGAGATCAATCATAGATACCAAGACAGGGATGTCAATCTCCATATTTTTGACTGTGGTATTGTAGATAGGAAAGACATTGTCCTCTTGGAGCACGATGAATCAAGATGGTTGTCACAAGAAGAGCTCTTGGATGTAAAATGGCTACCTGCCGATCTTCCTACTATTGAAGAGTGGTACAGAGAGGGAATTCCCAACTCTAGTCCGCCCTAATCGAACCACTCTCTCGGGCTTCCATCTTTGTGCATTGATAATTCATCTCCTACGCCACGTGGAATCTCTCTTCTGCCCTCATGCCAAGTGGCTGACTCCAACCATTCAATTAGGCCAACTCCGGTAATGGAGATATCAATACTCCCTCCAATTACTCTTTCACCAAGAGTGAAAGATACCTTGCCAGCCAGTGAAGCCAACCTGGAGATAGTAAAATCGCAGTTTTGGTCATCCTCCTCCATGGTCATCGCATCTAACGCGGTATCGAGGATAGATTGATTCCTAATGGCCTCCAGAAAATGATCCATTGAAGATGAAGTACCATATATTATCTCTGGATTATTTTTAGATGGAAAACCACTTTCCCTGTTAATAATTTCAGGCGACCAGTCAGGAAACAATGATTTTACAGATTGAATAACTTTGTCTAAATCCTCATACGGTTGCAGGGTGGTTGAAATCTCAATCTCCCTAATCATGTCTCTTCGAGTACAACGAAGCTGAAAGTTTTGTTCATCCTTACTCATATACGCGAATGATTCAAATGAGAAATTTCTGGTGGGCGTATATGTCGGAACGTTCCTCTGCCATCTCACTGGCTTTGTTACTCGCACCAACGTTATGCGTCGTAGCGATTAGATTCGGATTGCCGGCTCTTGAGGAGGTGATATCTGAAGATTTCGCATTGGAAATTTCCATTCACGCAATTGCTCTTTCAATGGGCGCATTGATGCTTTACAGATATCTCAGGGTAGAAGATCATGAGTTTCATAGATCTCGGGCAATCAGAAGATTGTCAAAGACTTACAAGAGTGAGGATCGAGGGCTTTGGGATGAGAGATCAGACCGCGCTTTGCAGAAGCTGGAAATAAAGGCTAGCGCATCAAACAGGAGAATCAGTACAAAGGTTGCCAAGAGGATGACTGGAAAGGTCGGAAGCCTAAACACTGAGATGGATGAATCCGAGGTGGACGATGATTACAAGGCAGAAGTGCGTGTTTCTGGACTCCAAACAATTATCGATGAGGAAAATGTAGGCCTCGGTGGAGAACAAAAGAACCGTAATTCAATATCCAATATCATCAACTCCTCCTTAGACAGATCTGCCAGAAGGAGAATTCTGAGGATGAAGAAAAAAGAAGAGAAGAGGAGACTGAAAGGTCTCCAGAAAAAAAAGAAGAAAGCGTCTAAAAATAAACTTTCAAGCAGTCCGTGGGATGAAACTCCTTCTTCTTCAAACATTAGAACAGTAAAGAAGTGCAGTCATTGCGGAGCGATGAATGACATCGACTCTCAGTATTGTATAACATGTGGAAATTACTTGTTATCATAGGGAACGATTCAAATCACCCCCACTTTAGCCTTTGACATCATGACGGAGAAGAGGGACTACTACGATGTCCTCGGGATAAGCAGAAATGCTTCGGATGGAGACATCACAAAGGCGTTTCGATCACTTGCGAGGAAGTATCATCCAGACAAGAATCCTGATGACGCGGAAGCAGAGAAAAAATTCAAGGAAGTCCAAGAGGCATTCGCGATACTTTCCAATAAGGATGAAAGAAGGAAGTATGACACCTTTGGCCATAGCGGACCAGGTTCATCTCCATTCGGCCCTGGTGGTTTTCAAGGGGTCAACATTAGTCTCGATGATTTATTCGGTGGGGGATTTGATGGTATTTTCAACCAGTTCTTTGGCTCATCTAGAGGACGGAGGAGGACCAAGGGTGATGATCTCATGTACCGTCACACAGTACCATTCCAAGTAGCAATGGATGGCTCAGAGGATGAGATAGAAATCGAAGTTCTGAGGAAATGCAATGACTGCCAGGGTACAGGTTCAATGGATCCTTCCGGAGTGAGGGTATGTCCAAATTGCGAAGGCAGGGGAAGGATAGAGAGGTTAGAAAGACTCGGTCCCTTCACGCAAAGATCAGTTTCAGACTGCCCATCTTGTAATGGCAGTGGAAAACTCATCTCAGATCCGTGTAAATCCTGCAATGGACAAGGACGTTCTAATCAAACCAAGAGGGTGAAATTCACCATCCCACCGGGGGTCTCTTCAGGCGTCAGACTCAGGATGAGAGAGTATGGTGGGGCTCCCGCGAGCGATGATGGGATTCCAGGGGATTTATACATCGAGATAGAAATCCAACGCCATCCATGGTTTGAGAGAGACTCTGCAGATCTTTTGATGGGACTTCCGGTTGGATTTTCAGATCTAGCTCTGGGAACTAAAATAGAAATTCCCCATATCGATGGAGAGAATCTCGTGGTAAAGATAGGTGCAGGTTCTCAACCAGGGGATACAATTGAAATTAGAGGCAGAGGCCTACCTTTGCAAGGGAGTAAAAGAAGAGGTTCAGTAATGATTGTTCTGAAACTAGATATGCCGAGAAAACTCTCTAGAGATGAAAAAAAGAGAATTTCGTCATTGTCGGACATTCTTGGTTCGGATCATGATGGCATAGAAGAAAGAATTAGGGACGAAGCAAAAAAGAGAAGAAATTGACCTATTCCCCATCAAAGGATATAGCCTCTCTGGGAACGGCGGCCAACGGCCTCCCGTCAACCAGGCCCGAAACTTCCAATTCTATCAAAGACGGATCTCCACTAATTTCTAAACTTAGGAATCTCTTGGTTTCCGGACTCAATGTATCCATGAAAATCTCGTTGTTTTCAAACATATGCTCAGGACTAACTTTCGCAATAGAGGCAGTTGAGCCCTCTGGGGAGTTGACACTAAGTGCTGCCAATTCCCACTTATCTTGAAAGGTTCTGATGCCGATAATCAGGAATCTACTCTCTGGAATAACCCAGCTACAAATTTCAATTTGTTCGGTCATATGTCTTAGTGACGGTTCTCCTAAGTCATACAGAGCCTCATCCCAAGAACTGTCTCCCAACATACTCAGTGCCTTCACAATACCTTCCGTTTCTCCCTCTAATTTTTCGCCCTCTGGGGACAGTCTCTCTCTAAGCAGCTCGAGCTTCTTAATTCCATGAATCTCAAAACCAGTCCTAGTATTTCTTTTCTCCAAAAACAGGGATCTATTCCACCACAAGACAACTGCGAGGGGAAGTAACATCAACCCGCCGATCAGTAAATAGAAATTAGTGAATAGGTGAGACAGGTCACGATATTCTCCTTCATCTGGAATATTCTCGCCCAGGTAGACGATGTAGAATTCATATTCCACATCTCCAACTATGGGAGAGAGGCCCTCCACTCTAATGGCATGAATTCCTGGTGGGACACTGATTACCGTACCATTAGTGTAATTCAGAATTTGCCAGCTATCCTGACTCAGGGCTTGAATCTGATATGTCACTGGAGACTCGATATCGGACCTAATCATAACCATAGAGCCATTTGAATCAACTATCTCAAAAGGATGAATGTCTATCCTATCTCCAATCCCTAAACTACCGGAGTAAGGAGTGGTACTTGGTGAAAGTAAGCTCCAGTACTCTGAAGGTCCCGT
>DALC01000049.1:9688-14969 GCA_002499325.1 Euryarchaeota archaeon UBA538 | reverse complement strand
AAGATATATGCCCCCTGTAAAAATCATAGCTGGTTGAATTACTACTCAATTGATAATCATATATCCACGGATTACCAAGCTCCTCGCCTGCTGGTCCTTCATTCTCATCATCGAACCTAACCAAGTTGAATCTGTAAGGNNAGGGTGCGTCACCTCAATCTCCCATTCTATTACTTGTTCAGACTTTATCCTGAACTCTATTCCGGTGGTGTAAGGACTTGTTTCGATATTTTGGGGGCATTGATTTGAATCCTCGACAATCTTCTCGTTCTCACCGTCTAGCTCATGGAGAAGTATTTCCAAGGCCACTTCTCCTGTGAAATGACAAATTATTGGAAGGATAATTTTTGCTCCGGTGGAAATCAGAATTGAATCTCCAAGCTGGTCCTTAGAAGATATATGCCCCCTGTAAAAATTATTGCTGATAGAATCACTACTCAATTGAAAATCTTGCATCCATGGATTACTAAGCTCTTCGCCTGAAGGACCTTCATTTTCATCATCGAACCTAGTCAAGTCGAATCTGTAAGGAGAAAAGTCACTTTCGTCTGAATGGACAATTCGAATCCATAGCTCTGCATCTTCTGGGTAGTCCAGATACACTGAACTTGACTCACTCGATGAAATTGAGCCCATCAGGGTTTTAGAAACCGATCTACTCCAATATTCAATATTGATACTATCAGGACTTTGTATGTTAGATATCTTGACGACATCACCATTATCTCCTTCAACCAATATCGCATCGTCATCGGCGGAAGTATCCAGAATTCCGATGAAAGAAGCACCTTCTGATAGAATCTCGCTTCGACTGCACCTGTTTAGCTGGCAATTAGATGAAGCGGATATGGATGTCCATTCGCCTTGTTGTCCCGGAGGCGGTACCAAGTCAGGGAGATCTGAATTCTCAATGATGTCCGATTGCTCGCCAATGATGGACCTCATAGCAAAGTTTTCCATGACTAGAGATGGGTTTGCAAGAAGCTCCCAAGATACCGATCCGTTAACTAAGCCAATCCACTCTACAAGGTGAGTATCCATAATCCGATATTGAGAGTCATTGGTCCACACAACTAGCTCCATATCCTGACATGTATCTAGCTTGCATGAAAACTCTATCCAGAAAGGGCCGTCCACATCAGAATTACCTTGGAACAACACCTCCGAGTCGACATCGTCATTAGCCCCTACTATACCCGACATTGTCAGCAGGACTACAACTACAATCGAGCCAAGTCTCGTCGCACCCATGACTGCCGGAAACAGTCTTGCCTTAGAATCCTTCAAGCGAAATGTTCCACTCGCAGGCGCATGAGTGACAGGCCACTGTCTAGAGAAGTCACCTCAAGAAACCGTTTCTCTAGACTTTTTTCACTAGGAGATAGGAGAAATCCTGCCTCATGGGCACCAGGTTTGGTCCTATCTGAATTTGATCCAGACATTAATTTGGAAACAGCCCCATTCATTTTCCGAAGGGAGTCAACTAAGCTCCCCGCAAGACTGAATCTAAGCACTCGTGGAGACTTATGCTTCCCTTTCGATGGCGAAGACAATTGGGAAGCATCCGAAGGCCTAGTTCTGCCTCCGAGCCTCTCGGCATCCAATTCCGGAGAATTCGGTTCTGGAAATCAATTTCTACCACTATCGTGGCAGTCCCTCCATCATGATATTTCTCTGCTGGGCGCAGAACTTCAGCCTTCTGTTATAGCGATCACAGATGCTCCTCAATTATCTAACTCAGGTGGGAAATTAGTAGAGGCGTTAATTGTAATCAGGAGGAGATTCCCCTCTTCGCTGATTTGGACTCCTGGAATCTCAGGGCCAGATAACTGTGCGCTTTTATCTTGGTTAGGAGTAGATCTATTCGATCTTTCAAGATCAAGAATAGCTAACGCTAACGGCATCCTCCTTACCTCTGACGGACCACGATATGCAGAAACTTCCCTTGGAGAGCACGTGAACATGGGCACTCAAATAGATCATTGGAGGTATTCGATCGCATCTCTAAGATCAGCAATTAGATCAGGAACTGTAAGAGAGTTGGCTGAGAAGGCTAGTCTTTCGAGCCCAAGGTCCGTTGAAAGGCTTAGAAGACACGATACGTCAATCAGGACCGATAAAGGGAGCTCTACCCTTACTGCAGTGGACACCAGTGGAAGAAAGCTGAGGTACAACTCTCCAGTAAGTAGGCAAGACCCCTTGGTTTATGATTGGAGAAATAGAGTCTCAAGACTACATACCCCACCTAGTCACCAAGAACAGTTGCTGATTTTACTTCCATGTTCGGCAACTAAGCCATACAGGCTTTCTCAAAGTCATCATCGCTTCATAAGAAATATTCCCAGCAATAGGGCGCATCAAATGATGATTACTTCTCCTCTTGGGCTAGTTCCGAGAGAATTAGAGGATCTGTGGCCCGCGGCACACTACGACATACCTGTTACTGGCGACTGGGATGCAGACGAACTAGAAATGGTAAACTCAATGATTTCGGACGTTTGCGAGAGGGTAGGTTACAGCGAGATAATCAATCATTCTGGAATGGATGTCTCCATAGAGGGAATTGCATGCCACAATACAAGAAGAGGAACAGCTGGATCTAAGGAATCACTAGACGAGTTAAGGAAATCTGTTTTGAAATCCGTCGAGGGCATGAATCTGGCAGATAAATCAGAGAAGCAACATAGGATTGAGGTAATGAAATCAAGATCCAGATTTATACACGGCACAGACTCTTGGCTAGAGGGAAGTACAGTTTCTGGTAGATTGCCAATACTGAGTATTTCCAGAGATGGGGAGCAACTCGCCAGGTGGAACCCGCGAGATGGGAGATTCGCGTTCTCGAAGAAGTCACTTCCACTCCTCCACGACAGTGGGTGCTTCCCAACGGTCAGTATCTTGGAAAACCACGATTGGAAGGGAGACATATTCCCAACAAATCTTGAGTCTGTATCCGGTGAAATTAGATCGGGGGAAGAAATTATGGTAACTCAAAATGGGGCACTGATAGGAAGTGCTAGAGCAGTAGCACCCGGTTGGGAATGGCCATCTGGGCCAGGTAGGCTCGCGAAAGCACGCCATAGACTGTGAAAAATAAGCTACTGTATTTACGTAGTGGTTAAAGAGGAAGAGCAGGTCGCGGCCCTCAGGGAATCTGTTATGTCACGCATGCACTCTGGGGGAAAAGGCTCCAGCGGATCATCAAAGCCATTCGCCACTGAGGTCCCAAGTTGGTCGGAATCGGATAAGAAAGTCATCGAGTCCCACATTTTAGATCTCAACAAAGAGGGTCACTCAAATGCTATGATAGGTACAATTTTGAGAGATCAATTTGCAGTTCCCGATGTTCGTCTAGCTACAGGTGAGAGAATTTCCCAAATTCTCTTAAGAAATGGCATCTCTCCAAATTACCCAGAGGACATGATGAATCTGATGAGGAGGGCTCAGGGACTCATCGATCACCTCGGAAATAATCCCAAGGACAAGCATAATCGCAGGCAACTGGAGCTATGTGAATCAAAAATAAGGCGTCTAGCCAGCTACTACAAAGGTGTAAACAAACTAGATGCAGATTGGCAGTACAAGAGGGATCAGTTGAGACTGATTGTAGAATAATCCTCAATATACAAATCCAACAAACTCGGCGCATTAGTTATGAGGGACCTCATTTCCACTGACTTGTTCACGGGTGTTGAAGAGACAATCAGAACAGGGATCTCGCAACTAATGGAAAAAAGACAAAGAATTTCCATAATTTCTGATGCTAATCTTCTGGGAGCACTATCAATAGCGCCTCTTGAGGCCTCGTTTATCGACTCTAATATACCATACATGAGAAGAATCGGTAGTATCAATTATTCTGTTCCTGAAAACTCAATAATCATTCATAATAACGGTGGAGAAAAGGGAGTTTCATGGGACAACGAAAAAAATATATTATCGATAAGTGAAACATTGTCTCCCGCACTATCGGGACATCTGGGAGATGACAAGATAGGGCCACTTACTACAGTCGCCATGTGTCACTCAATCGCTCAATTGATATCTCCGTCGGGAGTATTAGTTAGGAAAATTAGGCCATGGGCGATATCTGGTAATTGGATTCATGCTTGTATGGATATGACATATGATCCAGTCTATGTTTCCTTGAAGGAATTGCTTACTTTAGAGGGCACAATAAGAGTAGTCCCACTACCTGAGGTTCCTAGTCCTAATGTGGAAAGTTTAGATTTCATAGATGAAAACTCGTTGATTGATATTTCAGGCAGATGGGACTCCATGGGCGAGGAAGGAAGAGCGAGATCTCTATCGCACCTCTGTAGAGGGGCTCTCGATTCCACATCCCCCTCTACATCGAGACTAGAGGAGATAGTATGGAACTGTATCTTGGCTTCTGGTTGGCAAGTTGATTTAGCCAGCCAAATAAGAGCATCTCCAATAATCTGGAAGAACAGAAATCCCAAGATAGCTGCATCTGAAGCAATAGATATGCTTCTTAGATTTGGCAGACTCTAGTCACTCTTCTATTCTAATTACACTGTCACAACCACTACAGCTAATTCTTAGAGGACGAACGTCTGACTCCACAGCAACACTCATACCACAAGATGGACAACTAATTCGGGGATAGTTGGGGCTCCTGCTCTCATCAATCCTAAGTTTGGGAGAGAGCAAAGAGATTGGCAGTACAAGTAGAAGGCTAAATGCCACTATCCCAAGGACCATCTGCATCGGAAGCCCAAGGAAATAAATTCCAAAAGAGAGAACGCCAAGAGCTGTGACCGTAATCATAGTGGGGAATCTTGTTCTATTCCTAGTCATAGTCATTCCCAAGCCTATGGACAAGCTCAGTACCAATACCATCATTCCGGATCCCAATAAAACACTGAATAGCCCATTTCCTGTTGGTACGAACTCAACTCTAAATGACTCTTCGATATCTAGATCTGTACTCTCCACAGATAGGGTTTCAGATACAATCCACCTCCTGTGAGAATAATCGATTCCGCTCGCTGTAACAATTCCTATATCAGTGAGCATGGATCCCTGCAAAGTAGCATCAACCGAGATTTCTGTCCAGTACTCTTCAGCAGTAGACTTGGCAAAGGTTTCGATCAGTAGTTGCCTATCTCCTTCCATTACCGGGTAAGAAGTAGAGATTCTAATCGTTACAGTTTCGGAACTGAAACCGCTCGTTCCCCCAAGATCGATTGATATCTCAGTTGGTCCCAATTCAATAGGGTCAACACCAATTATCGACTCAGATTCAATGAATAGTCCA
>DALC01000049.1:1965-9319 GCA_002499325.1 Euryarchaeota archaeon UBA538 | reverse complement strand
GCCATTAACTCGGAACTATCTACCATTTTATTATTGAAATCCGAGTCAGGAACAGAGTCTGAGTACGAGTTTAGATTTCTCCACCAACTACTGGAGCCAAGACTGGAGTTGCCAATGTTGTCTAGGCCCCACCTCATCCACTGTGACATAGAGCCATCAAACTCGAGTGAGACATCCTTTCTAACCTCGCTTCCATCCCAATCAGCGTCTATTGAAACCAATATCGCCGACCCACCTGTTCTAAGGGGCTCACTCGCAGGATACCAGGATCCACCTCCCCCATCGTCATCCCCGGCTTCTATGAAATGAGACATGTTTGCACTGATCTGTAATCCATTCTGGGGCTCTAAAGTGAATTCAGCTAAGAAAGACCCACTGTCTACTCCTGCAGGCAAACTCCATACGAATGTTACTTCAACGCCCCCTTCGACTAGTGTGGCCACTGGCTTATCTGTTACCGCTACATTCTGGACCTCAAAAGTACCCGAAGATGATGACCACATCCTGTCGTCGAATCCAGAAGATAGAAGAATGGGGAAATATACAAGATTCCCACTCACGCTAGCCTCCTTCATTTCAATCTCCACTAGCGGGAGTTTAACCGATATACTGGAAGCTTTATCATTGGTACCCCAATGGAAAATTACACCTGAGTCGTCCCCGGGTTGATTGAAGCCCAATAACTGTACGATAAGTCTCACTTCTACCTCGTCATCCTCTCGAACATCCCCTGATTCCACACTAATTACTGATTGAACGTCTCCTTCGCCGGTAAGATAAGGCTCGATTCCAGAGGTTCCTCCCTCATAGAAAGACCCGCCAATCCTGACCTCAACTGTTATGTTGATATTAACCCCGACCGCACCCTGGACCTCATAATGAATGTTGAATTCCCAGTCCCCAGAGGGATATTCCCCATCAATGCCCCAATCTACCCCCCATGTTCCAACCTCAATAGGTTGCAGAACTTGATTCACTAGTTTGGAATTTCCTTCATCGGTTTCTGACTCAAATGGAGTAAGTATGCCAGAATCTGGGTCTCCTTTCAAAAATAACTCAAAATTTTCTCCTGAGCAACAGCTCCCTTGTTGTGCTGAGACGTTGATAACCGGACCTAAAATGGTCAACAAAAAAACCAATACGATAGAGGCGGGAACAAACCTATTGCGTACGCCCATGATGTTGACATCACGTTGAACATCTTGAACTCAACCCTTCCGAGGGCGAAACAAAGTCAATTTCGCCCGAACCTCAGATTACCCGTGTAGCCATATCAATGAGACTCTATTACTTTCTGAGATTTCTTCGACCATAGCGAATCCCATCCTCTCAAGCTGAAGACATTGTCCACTTAAAATTTCAATATTCTCGATTACTCCCTCTGCGCAAACAATTTCATTGTCGCGGGGGATTATCATTTTGGCCTCTGTAGAGTTCTTTGAAGAAACCCAATGGATTATCGGTAGATTGCCAGTTCTTTCCTTGGACACAATAAATGCACTATCTCCCTTTATGTCGATATCTGCAAAGTCTTTCAGCCTAACCAATCCCTCTGAATAGTCATTTTCAGAGATAAATATCGATCCAGTGCCCAGGTCCCACTCTCTAACTCCCATTTCGGGGACATCCGGATGCCTTCTGATTGAAATCAGACCCATATCATCTATGTCTCCGTCTCCTACCAGTTGCAACTCTCTAGGACTCTCGATAAATGACCTCCTTTCTGAATATCTATCTACGATCTTCGAATTCTTAGACTCTATACTTTCCATTGGTATTGAAATGTCCTTCTGGGTCAAACCTAACTCTATCCAGAACTCCCTCAGCGCCTGAGGTGAAAATCCCCTTCTCCTCAGCGCGGACACAGTAGGTAACCTGGGATCATCCCAACCAGAGAAATCTCCTTTTTCTATGGATTTCCTGATTGATGAAGTAGAGAATCCGCCAAAGCCTAGTAACTTCACCCTTCCCCAATAAAGTGTTTCGGGATAATCCCAGCCCAGGAGCTCATACAGGAGTTTCTGCTTTCTGGTACTGTCCATTAGGTCCTTGCCCCTTATGATGTGTGTTACCCCTTGTAGGTGATCTTCTACAGCACTCTGAAAATCTAATAACGGCCAAACCTTGTATCTATCTCCTACTATCGGATGAGTATTATGCTGAATTCGTAATGCTGGCCAGTCCCTAAGTGCAGGATTGGGAAGCTCAAGATTAGTCTTCACTCTAACTACAGCATCGCCTTCATTGATATCTCCAGAAAGCATCAGTTTCCACTCTTGAATGCTGTCTTCTGCCTTCTTGCCTCTACATTTACATGCTTCCTTCGAGTCTCGGAGCTTTTTGAATTCTGAAGCCGAACACCTGCAGACATAACAGATGCCCTGTGAAATCATCTCCTTAGCAGACTCTAGATAGGTCTCCATTCTGGAACTAGCCCTAATGACTAAATCTGGTTTCATCCCAGAAATCCACTCAAACTCTTCCTCGATCATCGAATAGGCAGAATCTAACGGTGGCTTAACCTTTGTATCTGTATCATCAAATCGAAGTATGACCTTGCCAGAATACTTTTTTGCAAATTCTGAGTTAATTACAACTCCTCTTGAATGACCTATGGATAATGGCCCATTTGGGTTTGGGGCAAACCTCAAAATTACCTCTTTTCCATCCGTTACCTCAATATCAGGCAATCCCACCTTCTTCTTCTGTTTTTCACGCTTTAGAGCCTCTGGATTAGTCTCCTTGAGAATCTCTCTAATATGGCCTAGGCCGTGATTATTGGCTAACATATTTGCTTCATCAACCTGCATAGAAATAATGGGAACAAGATCTTTGGCATTCCCTCTCAACTCAGGAAATTCTGAAAGTAGTCTTCCCAGTACACTACCAGATTTGCCAGAACCATTGTATTCTACTGCGTTCTGTAAAGCATACTTACGTATGGCAGAGAATATCCCAGGCCCCCACTCATCTTCATCTACCACACACTAACCACATCAGTCACCCCTATTTGTGATTGCCCTCTATCCAATGCTGAATATTAGTTTGAGAAGAAATACCTTTGCTCAGATGTCTAATTGGTACCTGGGTACCATGCATTTCCTCCCACGCTCTTCTCACAGTAGACCATGTCCATCTCAGGCAGTCGTGAGGATTTTTTCCAGCAATTAACTCATTTATCGACGATCTAGTTTTTGGGTCAGAGGGATATCCAGAACCTAAATCAATGCCAATTTCTTTGGATAATTCTTGCATGGCATTATCCCTGGTTACCTTTGCTACTATGCTGGATGCACCAACCAATGTATTGGATGAGTCCATCGAGTGCTCAGATATTATCCTCCAGTTGCTCCATGAAGGTCCCAATTTTGATTTTACATTGTTACCGAATCTTTCCTGATTTACATCACATGCATCTAAAAAAATACATCCAGACTCATCATTGTCATTGGAATTTTTTATTGCTTCAGAAAATAAAGTCACTTCTAGTTCATTCAGATTAGAGACAGAATTATTATGATCTATTCTGAAAGGTTCACACTCAATAATCCCTATGCCCCAACTCCTCTCAATTGCCTCCTGATGGATTAGCTTGTAGATTGATTCTCTCCTACTCTTGGAAAGAGCCTTCGAGTCTATGGCTCCGATTTCTCTCAAAATGTTGTAATCATTTGAAGGAATGGATATCGCACATACTATCAGAGGCCCAATTACCGGCCCCCTGCCAGCCTCGTCAACACCTATGGAGTACTCAGTCATATCTCTAAGTCAAAGTCAGAAGGGACTTGATTATCACTGATATTTTCTTCAGAAACCAAGCCTTTATCATCAATATCTAAGATTTCATTGTCAGGATGAAGAATATCCTGTTCCCCGAGCTTGTCGGCTATTCTAAAGGCCTCTTCAATGTCAGAATCCTCTTTGGAACGATCCAATAAATCACCAGCTTCGTTAACTATTTTCTCATCAACCAAATCAAAAACCTCACTCTCAGGCCTCCCTTCTCCACCAAAGAAATCCCTCTCAAACTCCTCAATATTGATTTTAGGACTTTCAATAATCTCTGCAATCGGGGAACTCTTTCTCACAAATTTTGCAAGCCAATCATCCCCTTCAGTAATAGTTTGTTCATCCTCACGGGGATTGCCTATTTTCAACGCCCACATGACACCATATATTCCCACAACTACTACAGCCATTATCATAATAGGCTCTAACCAATTATTAAGAAGAGGGATAATCCAATCCTCCGCGAGAGCCTGCTCTCCATCTTCTGGCAGGGACTCTCCCTGAATTATTACTGGAATGGAATCAATAAAAAATATGCTAGGCTCTAAGAAAGACCTCGTCTCCAAAGTAAGGTTTGCCATGGTTTCAGTCGGAGCTGATTCAGGGACTTGCATCCATCCGATAATATCTACTGAATCATTTTTATTTACAGGATATATCTCCAAATATCTAGATGACTCAGAGACATTGATTGAGGGGAACGACTCTGAAATCGTAATTCCAAAATCTGTCAGAATACTTGAATCAATAGATGCAGTAAAGCCATCAACCCCATTGCCAAGATTTGTCATTGTCCAAATAGCTGTTATGTTATCATCCTCTTTTAGTTGATATGACATTTCCATTTTCCATGAGTATATGGTTCCAGAATTGAGATTGAAATTGACATAACCAGGGGACCAATCGTCAATGATCATTGAGATGGTAACTTCGGCAAATAAATCGGAGGAAGCACCCTCGGTAACACTGCATGAAATGGTCATAGATTCTGATGAAGACCCGGGTTGAAGGGAAAAAATATCGTTTCGATAATCAACAGTTGCCCATTCTGGAAGGCCCAATACATCCAGACTAAAATCTAAATCTCCATCTCCAGTGTTTGTAATTGTAACCTCCATTTCACAATAACCCCCGGGAAGTACTTTTACCATGGAACAACCATCCTCTGATATCGATATGGTACCGCCAATTCTGGGTACTATATTCACGATATGAGTTGCCGATGAAATACTCTCTGGCGATTCAGAACTAGAAACTAGTATTTCAAAATACAAAGCGCCTTCAACACCTCCCGGAGAGAATATCTGGACCTTCACAGCTCCTGTTGAGTTGGGGGGGAGATCTGAGACCCTCCATCTCTCGATTATCGAAGCACTCCAGTTATCTGTCTCGAAGTAGTCTCCGGGAGCTGTAATCATACTCCCGTTCTCATCCAAGGCTACAATCTCAACATCAAGACTCCTAATGCTATTACCAGTATTTCTGACAATCGTTTCTAGTGTTAGGACACCTCCGGGTATAATCGAGGAAACTCCCCCGCCCTGAACTATCTCAACGCCCTCATAATAGCCATACCTCATCGAAAAGTTATACCAGTCAAGTATCTCTCCTTGGTCTGATGCTATCGACATACTCACCTCATGTAGGGAATTGGACAGCGGAAGACCTTCAAAAACCGGCGGAGAAGTAATCGAGAAGTGGACCCAATAAATCTGATCAGGCGTTACAGCGTATTCTCTACCGGCTTCAGGAGAGTCTTGTGAATCCCAAGATATATCCCATCCAGAAGGCCCGTCAATCGACAAAATGACATTCGATTCATTATCCAAATTACTACTGAAATTCACATTTATTCCGATACTTGAATCGGGATCGATTCCAAAAATTGAACCCGAATCAGATGCAAAAGAAACTCCTTGATGAATTTCAGAATAAAATATTTTTTTATCTTCTAGTTGAACAATATCTTGCGGTGCTGATGAGCAGAAAACGAGTAAGAGCAGAACCGGAACCACTCCCAAACGCACATTCACGTGCTTGGTAGTGAGAGCTCCCATATTACTTGTGCCTGTAGAATTTACAGGATTATTAGCCATCTTATTCTGGGTTAGTGGATAGGATCCTTTACCATCTTCGAAATTATATCAATATCAAATTCGCCAGCGTGAATGGGCGTCCTCAAGCCGAACAAACTCATTATTTCTGGCGAAACCTCTCCGAACTCTCCAATTTCATAGTCTTCGATAAGCACTCTCGCACCTCTGCCATTGATCCACGGGCCCCTGCCTTCAGCCACAGGCTCAAAGGAAACTGAAGAAGGGGGGGTACCCAGGTCCCTCAAGAGTGACTGAACTATTCCTTTGGCTGTTGAGAATCCCGCTCCTGATTCGGCGCAGGCCCAAGAAACTCTTGTTTTGTTGTCTCCCCCATGAACGACCTCCCCAAGTTCGTAAACCCTCTGAGGTAGCTCGTGATGCCTATTTGATGCTAGCAGATTCATTAATGATGGGAATATATACTGCCTGAGTATTGTATGATCAACCGTAATTGGATTAGAAATCACTGTGGCTTCTGATATCATCGGCCACCTAGTCTTCTCAAATTGATCCCCCTCATTAGAAAGAGTCAGACTCTGAATCTCTTGAAGGCCGACTGACCTCATGCTCATCCTTATTCTCCTGTGGAGATTAGATGATTTTAGCGGCGAAGCATCGATATGAACTGAAGATAGAATATCTGGCATATTTTCATATCCAAATCCTATTGCAATATCCTCCACAATATCAACAGGATGCATGATATCACTGCGCCATCTAGGCATGGAGAAGACGTGCTCTCTTTCTCCCACCACGCAGTCGGACCATCTCTCTGCCCTTTCAGATCCATTTGTAATTGTCCTAGATTCCAGTAATAATCCTCCCATTCTTCGAATCGCTCTACCAATTTCAGAATCACTAAGCTCCATACCCAGGATTTTCTCGATAAGTCTGTTAGGAACCCTGTAGGTTTTAGCCCCGAAGTTAGGTGTCACCTTTACTGAACCATCTCTACCGCGTACCTCTACACTTTCGACTGTACCTCCCAATTCTGATAATGATAATGAAACCAATAGGAGGCAGGTTTCACACGCTATCTCATCAAAACCTGTTACATCAATGAAGAAATCATTAGTGCCTTCACTAACGGTTGTATGATTTCCATTGATGATGGGGGGGAACGAAATGACCTCATTGTTAGAATCGAGGATAATCGGATATGACTCCAAGCCATCCATGAGTTTCGAGTACTCAATTCCTTTTGGGTGACTATCCAAAATTTCAGAGATGCTCATGACATCCTTGGAGGCTAGTGGCTCAAAGGAAAAATCGCCTGAAACAGCCTCATATCTGAATGGATGGTCTAGTTTTGATAGATCATGAACACCAATCGATGCAAGTGACCTCTTCCTCCCCAAGGTCATGTGTAGCTTCTCTTGGTGATCCATAAGGGACTGTATGAATGAGTCCCTTTCAGACGCACTTTTACCGGTATTTACTCCTCTGACTACAGCTCCCATTATTATCGG
>DALC01000049.1:0-1637 GCA_002499325.1 Euryarchaeota archaeon UBA538 | reverse complement strand
CTAACTCCCTCTAAATCTCCATCCACATTTATCCTGATACCACTGTCCGAGACCTCTATTGAGGAACTTCCTGTATCGTCTCCCTGAAATGACCTAACTGCTCTGGCCATGGTTTCATGACTGAGTAGATCCGGACGATCAGGAAACACCTCAATTTCAATATCATCATCATCATTTAACTCGACTGGACAACCCATCTTGGGCAATAAATCAGACAAATCATTTTGGTTATGGATCGCCCCATTGATCTCTTGAATCCTTTTCAACATAGAATGTCTCAAAGTGATTGTCGGCATTATAGAACCTCAGTTTCCCAGCCACATCGGAAGAGGCCTTTCAAAGCCAATTAGCCTGAGTCCGCTGATCGCTGCAGTTTCCATATCCTTGGCTCTTAATATTCGCCTACCGACGTTATGAAAATTTGATAATCCTGCTTCTTTCATTATTCCCACGATCTCGGGAATAATAGTTTCTGAAATGTCTGAAATTTTATTATCCTCATCAATCGGACCAACGACGAATGAGCATCCAGATGCTCTGACGATGATCAAATCTTCTGCAGAGGGTTGCTTCTCAAGCTCTATGCCAATGATTCTTCCCTGGGCGTCCAATCCCATTGCTCTCGAGGCCAAACCAATCCTTGGTAATGCCGCTGCCGCTCTTCCTCCTCCAGGAGTTGCCAAAGAGACTATGGCGCCATCTAAATCAAGATCAACTACCAACCTGAAAAGTCCCTCTATCCTATCAGCTCCATCTCTAAGGAGGATTAGCGATGAGCTATTCAAATGACTCGACAATGAGACCATTATAGCCTCTATCTCAGCATCATTCATAGGTGGTAAACTCTGTAAATCTAGTACAATCCCAGCAATCCCTCTGGCATTGTCTGGAAATTCTGCAAGCTCCTTCTCGCCTACTATCAATAGATCGCCCTCGTTCGGCCCCGTAGCGACAATACCTGGAATTCTAATTTGCCCATCCGGATAAGTCAAGCCTCTGGGGGACCTAATGATCCAAGGGACTGGTAATTTCAAAATCTCCTCGTCAGAACCAACCGGAATCACACTTATGGAGGTATCAATTATTGAGTAATCAGGAATTCTATCTGAACTGGAAGGACTAATCCCTATTCCATCAAAGCCTTCGGATACCCATCGCTTGGGCTTGATACATCCCATCGTAGATTCCTCATCTGGAACCAAAACCAATGCGTCTTCCTCAAGGGAAAGACCTAGTGGCTCTAGGAAATCTTCCAGCTCAATGACTTCTTTATTCGTTATCGATCTCATCATCGAACCCTTTCCGGGAGGTGGACAACTGCCTGCAATAATCACTCTGCCCCCCTTCATACCTAAACCAGGGTCAGGTCCAACGGAACCCATGACAATCAAAGTTCCCCCTGACATTCCCGATCCAGCTCCAGAAGAGGCTTGTCCTCTGACGACTACTATTCCTCCTTTCATCCCCGCACAGGCATCCTTGCCAGCAGAGCCCATAACTGTCACACTTCCCCCATTCATGTTCATTGCCAGCCTGTCTCCAACATCCCTCTCCACAACAACTCTGCCATCAGATTGAAATGCGGCCAGCATTGACTCGCAACTCCCCTCAATATTCAGGGTACCTCCTCTATTCAT
>DALC01000112.1:1244-7920 GCA_002499325.1 Euryarchaeota archaeon UBA538 | reverse complement strand
GGGCATGTGAGAATTTGCTCCGTAGGGACGGTTTGAGTCGATTCCGCCCAGACCCTCGACAGTGGATATTGCGGAGTCGGTAATTTGCTTGATACCAAACGATGGGAGACCTTCCTCAACTCCATCCCACTCTGCTACGCCTTGGAGTCTTAGTCTGGTGTAGTATACCTCGTAATTAACATCAATTTCGAATCCATAAGCTCTACCATCCATCCATGCAACATGAGTATTTCCAGAAGTATCGACAGCGATTGAGGGGTGTAAGCTGAAAGCGTCATTCAGCGTTATTCTTGTGTCGTTTACTACCACTAGATGTCCATATCCAAGAGAGTCTAGGGAAGGGCCCAAATCTTCTGTGTACGTATCCGCTTGAGTGTCCACAACTGTCCCTGGGTCTCCCTTCTGCCAGCCTGGATGCGGACTATCGAGGAGGGATTTTGGATCTAAGACTGTCATGAAAATCTCTCTTGAATTATTGGTCGCTAAGTAGACCAATGCCTCTACCATGAGCTGTAGTTCTGCCGCGCTTGAGGCTCCAGTTGGAAAGCTGTACATCTGCCCGCCTGCATTGGTGAGCCTTACTGATGTACCCGGGCAGTTTCTGGATGATGATGAGCTTACAATGCCGTTGGGACACTGGGCTAAATCTTTCATTGAGGAGCCAACATCTTCGTTACTTTGAGCCCATAGAGGGGTTGGTATTACGCCGGCGTTTACACATGCATCGTGTGCCTCCAATATTGTGTTGGTATCCTGTGAGTCCCAGCTTGTGCCATCGTATGGTGGTTCGTCCGAGACTGGGATGACAATTTTCGTGGCATTGGGGTTCCACTTGTGATCGAGTTGCGTGGGAGGGTTGCCAGGTACGTTGCCTTGGGCGTCTTTCCACGACAAGCAGGCCCATGTGCTTGAAGGTCCCCATGATTCTGAACCGACCCCTCCTCCATCGTAATTAATGGTCAGAGCGCCACCGTTCATTATCACACCGTTGAGCTTCCTGATGCCTCCGCTATCATCACCTGGGACTAGTCCCAAGGCAGTATTTCTTGGCCCCTGAGACCCGCTTCCTCCAGTTGCAAATGCTGTGGCACAATTGCCCGATGTAGCAGCTGAAACACTGGTGTGGCCCCCGATCCCGTACAGGGTCTCGTAAACTGTCATATTAGCTCTAACCAGCAAGGGCTTCAGACCTTGGAAGTATGAGCCACTAACGAAGTTTCCTCCGTAGAACACAACACACATGTCTGCCCATTCCGCTAGCATAGAACCAGATGTGTCAATAGGAATAACCATCTCGACCTTTCCTCCTCTAGTATCATCCCAAACAACCTGCACGAAATCATCCAAATCGATTGCGATATCTGGATGGCCCTTGTGTCCTATTATTGGAGTTAGTAGAGTCTCTCCGACTGCGAATTCTACTGTTCTGGATACTACGTCTGCATCTAGCATTGCATAGTATATCTGGGGTTGTTGATAGAACTTATCAAGAGGCTCATAAGAATCCTGCCAGACTATGTGTGGGTCATTGTCAGAGTCGATATCAATGGCGGGCCAGTCCCTATTCTGGGGGTGTGAAGATACCTCGAAATCATTGACAATGGTAATTGCGGAATCTGTTGTCTCATCTCCGTTCTGATCATCCAAGGATGGGTCGAGTAAGGTATACATTATCGTCCATTGACCGGCTTTATCAGTCCAAGTCACGTGTACCATATCATCATGGTCGACTCTGACATCTGGATGCCATGCCCTGTGTGCTCCAGCGTTGGATATTTTTGTGTCATCAATGAGGACTTCTCCCCTAGCGTCTAGCATCTTGTAGTAGAGATGTTGTGTATTTCTACTCCAGATAAAGTGTACATTTCCTTGCGAGTCGGCATCGATCGAAACCATTCTATCGCTGAAAGCACCATCGGGCGTTACCTCTATTGCATCCGTCATTACAACCTCACTGGCCGAGGCAATCGGAGCTCCGAGTCCAGCGAACAAACTCACTACCATCAAAAGAACCATTGCAACGCTATTTCTCTTCTTCGATCTGTCCATTTCTGATCACCCAGCAACTAGTTACAGCTCAACTAGAAATATTTCATACTTAACCTACTCGGGTTGCGGTCACTGCTTGTATGATAGAGGGCGGAGATATCATGCCCAGTCCGCTGGATCAAAATCCCTACCAAATCCGCCTGTCTCGTCTGTATCAACTTCGCGGGGTTGGTCGGAAGGAGAAGGGGATTTTCTGGTAGATTTTTGGCCCTTCTGCTTGTTCCAGTCATCGACTGGCCCTGGTTTACCCGAGCCCGTGCCGAAAAGGAATTTGATTCTGTGAATCAAAGAGAGCTTTGTTAGCCAGACTCTCCTCATTGTATGCATAAACTCGTTTTGAGTGAGGCCATCCAGCCAAGTCGGTCTGGATAGGTTAAATGCCTGAAGTGGGCCCGGAACCTCATCAACATTTTTTCCGACGTGTAACACCCAATCAAGATCCGCTCTGGTCAGATCCAGGCGTGTTTCATGTAGCCATTTCTTCCATTCATTTGGATTGGCCTCCGAGTATTCCTTCATCTTGTTCTGCTGGCCCTCATCCACCCTGGTAACTGAATAGACCAGTATCAGATCTCTATTTTTGGGAATCACCACGTTAAACAGATGTCCCCTCTTACTTGGGGGGTACTTGACGTGCATGTGCAGGTGGGCCTGTTGGTCCTCGACGTCTCTGGCTTCCAGTCTCTCGCTCTGAAGCCAGTTCCTAATCGACTGGGTGGCATCTCGTTTGTTCACACACTGACGAGGAGCACACCCTATTTGAGAGCCACTAATTTAGATGCTATTCCTCTGACTAATTTGACAAGCTGTTTTCCTTCTTCTGACCTAGCTAATTTCTGTCTTCTCAAAGACATAGTGAAGTCATTCCAAAGGTCATAGCCAAGTAAAAACATGAAATTTGATAATTGAAACGCTACGAAAGCTACGAAGGAACCGATAAGGAGCGTGAAAACATTCATTTCAATTGATATTAGATCGATGATATAGATACTAGTAAATATCGACAATATCGGCCAAATTGTCATTATTGAGAGGAAAACCCCTAGGAAGTGGTGAGTTGTCCTGGCGTCTATCCCCTCATCACTATTATTCCCAAGATACCAAGCAAGGGTCGCTTGAAAGCCTGTTGAGATGAAAGAGAGTGGTGTCGCGAATAGCATCATAGCTAGTCCCAAGACTCCCTTTAATAGCTCGGATTTTTGTTTAATGCCCAAACTATCTGAGAGGGCCCTTCCATCTAATTGTCTGGAATGAAGGACAGAGCTTGCTATCTTTGCGTCGGTCAGGATCTCACTACCCTCGATTATTGATGGATGATTACGGAATTTCCTTGAATGGATTACCTCTTCTGAGTATGAATTCAATGGATGATTCAAATTTCTGGAGTCTATATGTGCAAGAATATGCCAGGCCCTGTAAGTTTCCCAATCCTTGGCTTGTGGAGAGACTTTCGATAGGCCGTCTTCTAGTTTTTTTGTCAAGCTCCTTACCAACGTCTCTGGTGGTTCTACCCAAGTGCCTCCCAAGAGATTGTCTGAATGCTCGGGGGATTCGAGGAATGGGATCTCAATTGGTTCAGGATACTCAACAAATAGATCTGTCCTGAACCAGTGATGACATCTGAAATGGAGTCCTACAGGTTGTATCTTTGGCTGTACGGCTCCTCTGGAACGTGCGATTTCTGATGCATTTATCGCAAATCTCATTGGACCAGTGCGTAATTTATGTAGTCTTGAGTCTTGGTGAGATTTGCCCTCGGGCATCACGACTGCTGCGTAACCACCGGATATGCAATGGGCCATCGTCAACAATGACCTATGATTTATCATTTCTGCAAATTCATTATCTGAAACTCCTTTGTCTCTCTCAACCCTTCTAATGATTGGTTGATTTCCTAACCTTCTGGTAAACCAACCGATCAAAGGCATGGTCGCCAAATCATGCCTTCCCATAGTGATTGTCCGTTTGGTTTGAGAGGTGATTATCACCAGAGGATCGATTAAACCATTGATATGCATCGATGCGTATATCCTTCCTCCTTCATCATTCACCGGTTCCTGCTCCTCGATTGATCTGAGTACATAGTGCTTTGACAATGATGCAGCGGATCTCATGATTGGCCATGCTAGGTCACTTCCAGGGTGGTCTCCTGAATGGTTCCAAGGCACCTTTCTGAGTTTTTTCGGATTGATTCTAAGTGCTCCTTTGGATAGAACTGGGGCAATATCTGGAGCCTCAGAGGAGTCTGGCACGCTTTATCGGGAGGGGGTACCAGTTGAGAAAGCACCGATTCTATAGAATGCCAGCAAATATTTTTTCCGCCAGATCAGATGCTTCTTTTTGGTCTATTTCCATCGTTTTCCAGGCAAAGCTGTGAGTTGACTCGGGATATCTTGGAATTATGTGGAAATGAACATGAAAAACGGTTTGTCCAGCTTGGGATCCGTTATTTTGTATTATGTTGTAGCTACTTGCTCCTGTTACTTCTATTATGGATTTAGAAATGATGGATAGAGCTTTACCAAGCTCCGAAGAAGACTTGGGAGACAGCTCGTGCAGGAATCGGGCTGGTTCCTTGGGAATAACGAGAACGTGCCCGCGAGATACAGGGTTAATGTCTAAAAAGGAGTATACATAATCATTCTCAAAGACCTTGAAGCAGGGAATCTCCCCCTCTATTATTCTAGTGAAGATTGATTTTTCATCGGTCATTCTTCTTCCTCGTTAGAGGATATGAACTTTGCAAGAGAAAGTAATCCTTCCACATGAAGAGCTGTGACTAACTCTGTGTTCATTCTTCTCGATGGATCCGTTACTCTCATTCCAAGACTCGATATTTCGTTGATGCTGGCATGCGCCACTGCCATTGAGGCTTGGTCACCGCTTCCATCAATTATCCTCATTGCAGAGGACAGAGCCTTGGCCACGTGCCCCACTGGGCTTCCTTCAGAAGAGAACATCTGGTCGATCTTCTTCTGAGATGAGGATACTGCTTGCTGAATCGCTTCATGACCCCCGAATTGAGAGTTGTTCGACCATTCAGCAGCGTGCTTTCCTGCAACCATGCCTGTTACCACCTCCTCCATGATTAGGTTCCCCGGCAGAGGAGTTGATCCGTGCATTCCAGTGTATGCTGAACGCCCGGCGGCATATAGGCCAGTGTACCACATTTTACCAGAGTCAAATATTGCTCTACAATGATCATCGACTGGTATTCCGCCCGTAGTCGATATTATCATGGGCGAGAGGGGCAGAACGTCGTTCCTGACGTTTAGTCCAGTCCTATCGAGTACCTTTGATTCGGTATTCTCAAACCACCCTTTAGCTGATTTCTCCATGGAGCGCATATCGAGAACACATAGTTCTCCTCCTATTACATCATTAGGACTGGCATCTTCTCCAGATTCTTTCCTAATTCTTCCTCCAGAGCCAAGAATGTCCATGGGCAGGATCATTCCCGTACCTGCTATGGTAAGGGCATGCATTGGAACGTTTGCCATTCCTTTGAGTCGTATTCCCGCTGCATTGGAAATTGCAAGCCCGTTTCCGGGGCCAAGGGAAGGCGTATTCCAAATTCCCTGATAACCCTGTGACGCTACTATGATTGTCTTGGCCTGAATTGGAATTAACTCTCCTGATTCTATGTCCAATGCAACAATTCCCCTGGCTTGGTTGTTATCCATAACTAGGGCCACAGGAAGTAGGTCAGACTTTCTGTTTATTCCTCTCTTCATTGTCTGTTCTTCGAGAGTTCTAGTCACTTCTCTAACGGTGCTGTCCCCACATCCGGCTACTCTAGGGAACGAATGGCCCGAAATGTCTGCCATGTGAGGAAGGCCGTCTTTTGATCTCCTCAGAACGAGTCCCCACCTCTCTAGCTCGGATAGAGCCTCTACGGCCAATCCACAGATACGTGCTGCAGCATCCTTGTCGGTGTGATCACCACCTGCTGAAATGGTATCTTCTATGTGAGCAGCGGGGGACGTTTCATTCAATGAGGCAGAGAAGCCAGAGATAGGTGGGAAGCCTGAAGCAACGCCCACTGAAGAGCCACTCACCAAAAGAGGCCTTGCTCCTGTGTCTGAAGCCGCGATAGCGGCTCTGAGGGCGGCTGGGCCTTCTCCGAGTACTAAGACGTCCCACGACTCCATCACTATCGATGCTTGCCAACAGGGGAGGTATCATGAACGTGACGCTCCAAGCTCACGGTCTAAATCTGCCTGTCACTGAGTGGTATTGCTATTCTCCTTACTGCTTCAGACGCCTCAGTCATCCGAACTGCGGCACTCTCGGGATTCACCCCGGTTGTGAGAGATGTCTGGACTACCATCGAGGATAGTGTCTCTCCCGACTCGCCCTTCAGTGTAACCTGTACAGGGTGGGGGCCTGATTCTGAGTCTGGCCAGGCTATCCCTATCCACAGGACTACAGCTCTTTCCAGCATTGTAACCAATTTGCTGATTTTATCAACCTGATCACCCGATCTCATGCTAGGATGGGGCGTAGTGGGTGCGCTTAATCTAAGGCTCTGATAAGCCGGCTCTCCCTTTGCTACAATTATGTCAAGCTCAACTGTTCTGGCTTGTCCTGTGTGATTGTGAAGCATTACAAAAAGCTCGCCCTGGCC
>DALC01000112.1:0-874 GCA_002499325.1 Euryarchaeota archaeon UBA538 | reverse complement strand
TCTCCTTGTGGCCCAGCAACGGAGTCATGTAGGCGATCTAAGAGTCTGAATAGCCCGGGCTCCCATGCCCGAGTATGGGCCAGGAGCTTGCTCAGAGAGGATGCGTTGAATTTATTCGAGCTGTCAAAAAGAGAGTCAGTGGCTGCGATTTTGAAAACTGTCTTTACTTCTGAGATGAGTCTGTTCCTGTCTATTATCCCTCTCTGTTCCCAGTGGATAGACTGTAGAACGTGCTCTACTGCCGTTCGGGGGGTCTGGCCAGTCCTGACGCTGAACTCCAGAGAATCCATCCATTCATCCCACAGATCACTGGTCTCTGGATCTAAATGGGCCTTCAGTGAGTCGGTAAGGACTGATTTCAATATACTGTCATGCAGAGTTGGTGCATGAAGGGAGAGGAGTGTGAAATCATTAGATCTCATAGGCATACTTCCCTCCAGCCTTAGGGAATTTAGGATGCATACCGTCCCAAAAAAAGCACCAGAGGCCATTAGAGACGGTGCGAGAACAGTGCCTGGGTTTAGTCTGAGGACTACATAGAGCGAGGACGCCCCAAGAATGGCTGATATTAGCCTGAGTCTCTCTCGGATCACCCTGTCCCTCAATGTGCTTATTATCCTCTCAGAACCAGGATAGGATCCTTTTGACTTATGTCCTTCTACAGTGAGTGAAAGTCTATCTCTGGCAACCATAGAAGAGAACCAAGAAGCCATGTTNNGGAGAGGAGTGTGAAATCATTAGATCTCATAGGCATACTTCCCTCCAGCCTTAGGGAATTTAGAATGCATACCGTCCCAAAGAAAGCACCAGAGGCCATTAGAGAAGGTGCGAGAACAGTACCTGGGTTTAGTCTGAGGACTACATAGAGCGAGGA
>DALC01000034.1:9381-15362 GCA_002499325.1 Euryarchaeota archaeon UBA538 | reverse complement strand
ATCAGCCGTCTCCTGGCCAGTCCAACTGCCTGGAGGCCGATCCGGGATTCTTCGTCTCTGAAGCGGGCCAGTCTCAACAGACCCCCGCACCATTCGATCAGTTTGTTTCATCAGCAAGGAGCATAGTCGCCGAATCTTGCCCAGAAAATACGATAACTCTCCAAGAATCTTCTACGTCAGAGGATGAATGCCTCACTGACTCAGATGGAGACAGGCTCCATGACGAAGTTGACCAAGACGATGATGGGGACGGTATCGACGATATAATCGATAAATGCCCATTGGGCCTAGGAGGGTGGTCCAGCACAGTAGATTTGGATAACGACTCAGACGGCTGTAAGGACATAGAAGAGGATGAGGATGACGATAATGACGGATTCCCAGATTTGCAAGATGCGCTCCCTCTCGATTCGACCGAATGGAATGACAACGACATGGATGGAATTGGGGATAACTCAGATACAGATGACGACAATGACGGTTCGTCAGACGTAGAGGAAGACGAGAGGAATACCAGTGCTACGGACCCAGATTCAGACGATGATGGATTCATGGACGGCGTTGACGACTTCCCTCTGGATCCATTTGAGTGGGAGGACTCCGATCTTGACGGAGTGGGAGATAATGGAGACGCATTCCCCAATGACCCCGACAGGCAAGAAGCCGAGGAATCAACAACCATGCTAATATTCGTTGCAGTAGTCTCATTAGTGGTAATTTGCGCACTCGGAGGATTATTGATTATTAGGAGAAGGGGACAAAATGATGAGTCATTGTTCGCCCTTTCGGTAGATTCCGAAATGGAAAATAATGAGCCTAGAATTTACTCAAATGTATCAGTACCAGAATCAACATCTGTCGCTTCAGAGGGGATTGGAACCGATCCAATAAGTCCCCCCAGTGATGCTAAGATGAACGAAAATGGACAACTTGTCTGGGTTGATGAATCAGGAAATGTGTACTGTCAGAATCCAGATGGAACAATCCTATCCTTCAACCATAATACCGGTTCTTGGGGGCCTCTAAACTAGAATTGAATCAGATTAGCTCCCCATGCCAAGCCACCACCAAACGCAACTGTGACGACCAAGTCCCCTTCTGTTATCCTGTTTTCTTCAAAGGCCTCGTGAATGGCGATTGGAACACTGGCACCAGCTGTATTTCCATACTTGTGGAGATTGGTGAAAGTCTTCCCCATCGGCAATCCTAGTTTCTCCATTCCCTTCTCGATGATGTTTATATTAGCTTGATGCGGAATAATGAGATCGACTTCATCTATGGTTTTGCCACATCGTTCCAGTACCGATAATACTGCTTGAGGAAAGGCTTCGATTGCAAAGTCCCAAACGGCCCTTCCATCCATGTGGAAATATTGCATTCCCTCTTTGAATCCTTCACTTGGAATAGGAATTCTGGTCCCTCCTGCAGGAATCTCAATAACACTAGATCCAGAACCGTCGCTCATCATCCAGGATCCGATAATTCCCTTCCCCTCTGGAACCCTGGAAAGCACTACCGCCCCCGCGCCGTCTCCGAATAATACACAAGTCGAACGATCTCCCCAATTTAGTATCCTAGAGTAGACCTCAGATCCAACAACAAGGACATTTTCATATCCTTCCGTTCCCGCAAATCTAGATCCTATGTCAAGTGCATGCACCCAACCAGCACAAACTGCGTTGATGTCAAAGGCAACGCAATCGGTGCATCCCAACTTATCTTGAACTATCCCAGCTGTTGAGGACATAGGGACATCGGGCGAGGATGTTGCTAGGATAATCAGATCGATATCAGATACTTTCAGTCCGGAATTTTCCAATGCGACCTTACAGGCCTCTACAGCCAAGTCGGATGTACACACATCTGAGTCGGCAATTCTCCTTTTTTTCATCCCGGTCTTGGTAGTTATCCATTCGTCACTAGTGTCCACTATTTCTGCCCAATCATCATTACTCATTTCATGAGGCGGGACGTACGAACCAACTCCGATGATTCCAATATGCGCCATTCTAATCGACACCCCGACCGCATGCCTGTCTTACAGTGTTGCGCATCAATTATGCCTGATGCATACATTAAGAGGCTCTGAGAAGAATCCCAGGCTCCACTTCCCTCCTTCTCTACCAACTCCACTATCCTTCACCCCTCCAAAAGGCACACGAAGATCCCTGTGTAGCCATGTATTGACCCAAACCATGCCAGAATGGATATTCTCGGCTACTCTCTTTCCCTTTTCCAAGTCCGATGTCCAAATACTACCAGCCAAACCGTATCTCGTATTATTTGCAATTTCTATGGCCTCATTCTCTGAATTGAATCTATGTACAGTTACAAAGGGGCCAAATACCTCCTCAGTCGAGCATCTTGATTCAGTTTCAAGACCTGTTATTACCGTGGGGGACATCCAATTGCCACCTTCCAACTCTTTCGGCAAGCATGGCTTCCCCCCAGTTACCACCTGCCCACCCTCCTCCAGAGCTAGTGACACGTAACTCTCGACCTTTTGCAGGTGTTGCTTGGAAATCAACGCCCCTAGTTCTGTATCATCATCCATCGGGTCACCAATGGCCATAGACTCAACGGACTCTACGAATAACTCCATGAACCTATCATAAATCGGGTCCTCAACTAGTATCCTAGAGCCACACAAACAGACCTGACCCTGGTTGAGAAATGCCGCCCTTGTCACTCCTTTCACGGTTTCTTCGAGATCACAATCTGAGAATACTATGCTCGCATTCTTACCACCCAGCTCCAAACTCAATTTCTTGAATTGAGGGGATGCAGACTGCGCAACCTTCGCGCCTGTCGATGTCCCTCCAGTGAATGAGACAAGATCTACACCGGGACTTCCAGTGAGCATCGAACCTGAATTTCCATCCCCATGAACAAGGTTCACCACTCCTGAAGGCAGTCCGACCTCATCAATGACCCTCATCAGAAGATCTGCAGTAAGTGGGGTCAGCTCACTCGGTTTACAAACCACGGTATTTCCCATTCCAATAGCCGGAGCAACCTTCCAAGATAGCAGGTAGAGGGGAAGGTTCCATGGAGTGATAAGTGCACCAACTCCAACGGCCCTGAGAGTCACTATGTTGGTAGCATCCTCCATCTCGTAGGTTTCATCTTCCATATCTCTAATCATTTTTGAGAAGAACCTGAAATTTGAGACCGACCTGGTCGCATCAACTGAGCGAGCCAGGGATATAGGCTTGCCAGTATCCAAGCTCTCTAGGTAAGCAATCTCCTCAAATTTTTCCTCCAAGCAGTCGGCAATCCTGTCAAGCCACTCGGCTCTATCTGAAGGATTCATGCCACTCCATTCGGGAAGCGCTTCCCTCGCAGCGCCTACAGCCAATTTCACATCACTATCTCCCGATAGAGGGACACTTCCGATAACTTCACCAGTGGAAGGCGAAAGATTATCTATCCATTCTGCGGATTTCGGCTCCTCGAATCTACCTTTAATGTAATTCAGTAATTTCATCAGGATCCCTCATTAGCAAAGGGATTTTCTCGAGTAACACCCTCGGAATAATCCCTCCAGTCCATGGAGAATCTGTCTCTATCGGGATCCCATTCGTCCCAGGTGACAACCTCCTCGAGGGCCTCACGCATGCTTTCGGGAACTATTCCCGGAACGATAAACGCCTTTTGACGATGTAGAGGATAGGGGTTCCTCAGTTCAACTCCCAATACTCCCAGGACAGCTCTGGCAACGTACCAAGTAGCCTGACTGTTCCACCCATGAGCTATTTTGATCACTATCCCTAGTCCGTTCGGCCAGTCTGGATGATCTACGGAAAGGCCTAGTAGCCCATCTGCGCCTTCCTTAGCTAGGATTTTCCCTTCTCCTGCCTTGAGGCAGGTAGAATCCAGTCTATTGAAGCCTCCAACCAGATCTGGATGTTTTGTCATTGCATCCCATATCCAGTCATCATCCTTCTCTGAAGCGAGTCCAGCCATCATTACTGCCAACTCATCCACAGTATTGGAAACTGTGGGGAGTCCGCACCCGTCTTTTGCAACCCTCATTGGCTCCCAATCAGGCTTTCCCATCATTCTTCTAAGTACATCCAGATACAAAGGAAACCAACCTGAGCTTGGGAGGGTGTAACCTGCTCTACTAATTCCCATCAGCCTCATTCCTTTGAGCATCGCGGCGTGTTCACCGGAGCAAGTATGGAACCATCTGCGGGGCCTCCTAACCTGTCTTCCGAACTGTATTAACGGAACATCCAGCGGGCATTGCATCAGTCCCCATTCAGATTCGCTAAGCAGGGATTGAGCCGTCGCAACATGCTCTGTATCGCCATTGTGAGATGAGCACGAAATTGCCATCTGTTCCGAAGTTAGACCTGCCTTGGATAGGGCTTCACTGAATATTTTCATCGTAAACGGCTTCATCATAGACCTACCGTAAACCAGAACATTGCCGCCGAAGGAGTGTATGATTTCATTTCCATGAGCCCAAGCTATAGCGCCATGTATCGTGTTCTCTGAGATATCCATTCTTCGAAAATCTACCAAAGGCTCCCACTCAACATCTCTTCCCGTAGCTATCCCGTCATGCCTATCTCCCAATGGATTAGAAGGATAAAGGGATGACCCCGGTCTTCCGGGAGATACCGATGAAGGAACGTTTTCTCTGCCCTCCATCTATTCACCTCCGTTAATCCGGGGGACTACCTTGGTCATGAATGCAGTCATATTCCTCATTACCCTTTCACTATCATGGTTGAAGAAATCAAACCAGCACATCAAACGGTCATTAGGATTGAACCTTTCAATAATTTGTTGTGCGACTTCCTCGGCATTTCCTATAACGGCATTATCTACAGCCCTGTCAACTTTTGATGGATCAATTGTTCCCTCCAGAGCGCTCCAGTATGTCGAAAGAGCTGATTTTGCCTCTCTCTTAGCCTCAGAGCTTCTCTCTTCGGAACTCAAAGAACCCTCTTCGTTGATGAAAACCATGACTGTTCTTGGCATCATAGATCTGTTCCAACCGCCACCGTCCCTATGGTAAGACTCCTCCATCCTCTGATGGGTCTCCTCAATTATCCTAGGGGGGGTAATCGAGAGATTGAATACCTGAACAGGAAGCCATTTGTTTACTTCCTTCTGTAATATCGGGTCGTGACTACCGAGGACCAAATTCAGAAGACTTCGATTCCAATCCTGAGGAATTATTTTTATCTCCTCGAAATCATATCTATTTCTTATTTCTATAGAATCGGGTAAATCAGTCAAACCTCGATAAGAAACCGCCTTTTCTTGAACTTTGGACCAATCCTCGTCGCTCCTGAAGCTTGACCTAGTCAAGATGGTCTTTCCAATCATATCACTTGATACCACGTCTCCTCTAAGTAGTCGGAGGAATATCTCCGACGCCTCTGCAAAAATCCTACCTCTGAGTGCTGGCCATGCGACTTCTTCAACAGGATCTCTTGGAACAATTCCATATGGCCTCGCCATGAACTCAAATCTGCCCGCACTGAATCCTATATGCATCCTCCTTCTTTCATTAGATTCAAGTCCATGTAAGGATAAGAATGATCCCACTCTCTCTGCTTGGGCTATGGGGCCACCAGAGGCTAAGATACTCATCACGGCACTACCTACCTCCATTCTTTCAGTTCTAGAAAGAACCTTTTGAGCAATCTGGAAGAAGTCTGTACAAAGTCCGACCTCTCCTGGGTAGTGTGGAACTACTGGATTATTATTCCTCTTCTGTATCTCAGTGGATAGATGGGCCTGGGCTATCCAACCAATTCCAAATCCAAGCTTATCGGCATGCTCGGCCTGATTTAGGAAGTTGGAAAACATCTCTCTCTCACTGGGAACAAAACCAGAGCTATCCGGGGTCTGAGAAATGGAGAAGAAAATATCGAACTCCATATTATCCCTCATATGGAACGCATTCTGCCACCATCCACGGCAAGACTTACTCCTCGCACAGCGCCGCTGGAAGGTAGACA
>DALC01000034.1:0-9056 GCA_002499325.1 Euryarchaeota archaeon UBA538 | reverse complement strand
CCACGCGACTGCAATTGCCGTCTCCAGAGGATCGATCAGCCTCTGAATTGGAACGCTATTAATCCAGTTTTCCTGAACTTCTTCCACCCTCTTACCTGTCTTAGATGAAATAGAACTGGCAAGGGAGCCTAGCCTATCGGTATCGGTGAATCCGGGGAGGATATTGTTGATCGTGATACAAGCTGGTAATTCTCTAGACAGAGACTTAGACCACGATGCCATAGCTCCCCTCAAAGTGTTTGAGAGTCCTATATTGTCAATGGGCTCCCTAACTGATGTGGAAATGATATTTACAATCCTGCCACTTCCAGACTTCTCCATCCCTGGTACGAGCTCCCTAGTCAGGATATGGGAAGCATGTAGGTGCCTGGCGAACGGCCCCTCAAAATCCTCTATCGAATTATCTAGTAATGGCCCCCCGGGAGGGCCACCGGAGTTATTAACCAATATATCCACAGAATCCAAATCTGAAACTGAAGAAGAAATTCCCTCCAAACTCTCCATATCCAATACTAGTTTTTCATGACCGAATCCATGCATTTCTTCGATAAGAGACTCGAGTTCCTCGACAGATCTCGCGCATGCTATGACTCTACATCCAGCCCTTGCCAGGACCAATGCCGTAGCTCTCCCAATTCCTTTGGAGGCCCCACATACCAAAGCTGTCTTTCCATCGAGGATACCATCGGCAAAGGGGAAATCACGTCCCAAGAGATTTTTTTCCATTTTATCACCTAATCAATGTAGTGTTCATATTGCTGTTTACTGAGTTTTTCTCTGACCACTTCGAGCACTTCCTCCGGAGCGTTCCTAAATGTTGGGAAGTCGCTAGCTCCCTGTGGACGGCGCATCTCTGTCCACTCTCCCTTGTCATATGCAATTAGTGCCTCCTTCATCAACACTCCTGAAAGAACTAGTGTCCCATAGCAAAGGTCCTCATACGTCATACCACGCTTCACGGGGAACTCTCTCCTCAGTAGAATTTCCCCAGTATCAATTCCATTATCACAGAAGTGACATGTTGACCCTACTCGAATGTCATGATAAACAGACCATGCCGGAGATGCAGATCCCCTACATTCTGGAAGAAGTCCAGGGTGTGAATTGACAACTCCATCATTCGGGAAATCAAGTATCTCTCCTCTGATTATCCTGGTTCCTCCAAATACAACTAGATCAAGATCCATTCCTTCGATGTGTGGCATGACCTCGGAGGAATTATGAATCGGAACCGTAACTACTGGAATTCCGTTTCCAACCGATAACTCATCGATAGTAGGAGCTATTTCGTTACCCTCAATCCTCTTTAGAAACTTCTCCCTCTCTTCATCAGCCACTGGAGAGTCCTCCTCAATGATCATCTCAGGAGAATAGCCCGCTGAGAGTATCTGCTGAAGCATCTCACGACCGTACGGATGCTCCTTCAATAGTAGAAATACAAACCTCGGCTTGGCCATGTCTCTCATGTTCCGCAGGGGCCATACATACCCCTTATTTTCGGTCCTGAGATGAGTGAAAAAAATGACCTCGGGCCAGATTATTCATGCCATCCACTGGTAAAATCAGTCATTTTTTCTATTTCACGATCAATTTTAGCATATGATAGTCTGTAAATTCCCGGGGTTCTATGATACCCATCAAGTCCCGAGATAGTTACTCCTCCAAGACTACTCAGATCAACATATCCGTCCTCTCCCATGTCTCCTGACTCTAACTCGAACCAATTGACCGCACAGGTCATGAACCTACACCCATTAACCAGCTCTGTGTCATCCACAAGGGTCAGCCCCATCCTTACCTTGGCCTCTTCCACACAAGGGGCCGGCCAATTCTCGATTCTTCTAGGGGTCAAGCCTACTTCATCAAACTCGCTACTGCCTCTGGGATATCTCGCACTGGTCTGATGTGCCTTCTCAATTATGTTCTCATTGACATGACTGAATGTACAGATTCCCGTGGATTTGATATTTTTGTAAGTATGTGCATCCTCTCCCGGAGGCCTTAGCACGAATCCCATCAACGGAGGAGTGGATCCTAGGTGCACAACGGAGGATACAATTGATAGATTATCTCCAAATTCAGGATGGTAGGATCCTATCAGAGTAGCACTTTTGAATCCGCTCAGACTGTTTACAAACCTGGCTCTTTTCCTACCTTCCCAATCCATAATTTCTTCGGATTTAATGAATTTGTATTCCATTGAATCACCAATCAGGGGGTAACTCTACTTCTATCCCTGGGAAACAGTACTACTTCCCTGACATTTCCTGCTCCGGTAAGGACCATCAATAACCTAGCAACGCCCAAACCCCATCCTGCATGAGGAGGAGCCCCATAGCGAAATCCATCCGTGTAGAATGAAAAGTCCTTAGGATCTAATCCCATATTATTCAGATTCTGCTCCAAAATATCAACTCTGTGCTCCCTAGCCCCTCCACTGGTCATCTCATCCCTTCCATAGTTTAGATCGAACCCCCTACTTAGTTGTCCACCAGAGGCCCCCTCTTCTCCTTCCTTGTGGTGGATGTAAAATGGCTTCATGGCCATCGGCCATCTAGGTATAAAGTGAAATCCTGGGAACTCGGCTGCTATCAAATCACAATGATGACTCTCAATATCGTCTCCCCATTCTATTTCACCGCCACCCTCTTTCACGATTTCAATAGCTTCACAATAGGGAATTCTGGGAAACGGTAAGGTCGGAATCTCCACGACTACAGCCTCTTTACCCTGAGAAATTCTATATTCATTTACTGCATTGATTAGGTGCTGATCATTCTTCTTGACCTCGGACCAAATATGGAAAATCATCCTCTCTTGAACGCCCATTACGTCTTCATCATCCATCCATGCCCCTTCGATATCGAATGAAATGAACTCGTTGAGGTGCCTGTAAGTATCATGCTTCTCAGCCCTGAAGGCTGGACCTATCTCGAAAACTCTCTCAAGACCACCTAGGATTGCCAACTGTTTGTACAACTGCGGGCTTTGAGACAAGTATGCATCTGTGTCGAAGTATTTCATGGGAAATAGATTCGTACCCCCCTCGGCTGCTGCAGCTATTATCTTAGGACTATTGATTTCTTGGAAACCCTCTGATATTAGATGTTCTCTGCCATACTGGAGGACCCTTGACCTAAGCTGGAACATGGCATTGACGTGATCTCTCCTGAGGTCTAGATGTCTGTTGTCTAATCTAATGTCCAATCCTACTTGGACATCATCGATAACCCCAACAGGAAGGGGGGTGGATGCTTGTGCAAGGACCTCTCCTGACGAGACGTTCACCTCATATTCAGGAGGGGGGGTTGGCGCGCCTTCCTTAACCTTAGGAGGCCTTTTCTGGGCCACTATTCCAGATACTCGTATGGTGGATTCTCTTGATGCGGACTGAATTGAGTTAAACAGGCTTTCATCCATATTGTCCTTCTTTAGAAATGCCTGAATCTTACCGGTGCCGTCTCTGAGCATCAGAAAGCATATCGCACCCCTTCCTCTTACAGTCTCAGCATATCCACAAATAGTTACTTCAGTACCTACCAGAGAGTTGCCAAGTTCGATGACCTGACCAATTGTATGGCTTCTGTAAGAAGTCGGCCTCCACTCTTTGCTGTCACGCATGTCTAGTCGGAAAGGGTCCGAGTTATCAACGGTGCTACTCCTCTTCAATCTCAGCTACCTTGGCAGCAATGAGTAGAAATGCAGTATGCCCGATGGGAGTGTTGCCTGGCCTGACCCCCCCTCTGCTAGCCTTTACCCATCTTCTCTCAATCATCTCTCCCGCCCATTCGACTATCAAGCCGTTGCTCTCGGCGACTGCCCAGCACTTCTCCAATTGAATTGTTGTAGGGCAGTAACATGCTAACCTTCCCCCTGCCCTGAGTAGAGGTTCTATCTCAGAAATCACTTCCCACGGCTCCGCAATATCGATGATAGCCGAATCAAGCCAGCCACACTTGTCGACTACCGTATCGCCAATATTCGATATATTTCCTTCAATAAGGTGCCAATCAGGGAATTCGGGTAGGACTTCAGACAGTCTGTCCATGTTCTTCCTTCCGACCTCCGCATGCTCGGCCCTGGACTCCACAGAAATCAAAGTTCCACTAGATCCCATTACATTGGCCAAGTGCATTGCTAGTCCTGCAGAACCATGTCCTCCCTCAAGTACCTTGGAACCGACTCCAATTCCCATCCAAGAGATTAGAAATCCTGAGTCCTTAGCCCCTATAACTTGGGCCCGCCTAGCCATATTCCTCCTCGCTTCAGGAAGCGAAGGCTTGACAATTGTCAGTGACTTCTGCCCTACTGTTATCCTGTCGCCTTCCGAATATCCCTTTAGTAGCTCATACGCATCAAACCTGCCAAGTCCCTTCACCTTGACTTCGCCCGGAGCCCTTTGTAGGAGATAGGCCCTGCCGTCATCTTCTCTGAGTGCCAGCCATTCAGCCTCTTCACTATTCTTCACACGTCCCGGAATGCAACTTAACCTATCAAGTAAACCACAGCTTGAGAACAGTATTATGCACCGTAAAGGAACATGATTATACCACGATTCACTTTGTAAAACACAATGAGGAATACTACGCCCTATGCTATAGTTTCTTCTTTGACCTTGGTTTCCCTGATGATTTTGTCTTGTTTCGTATCTTTCTGTATCGTGGAAGATGGTACGCAAGATAGGCAAGAACTAGATCAGATCGAAGCAAAGATGTTCGCGACGAGCCCAGGGCATCCCGTTTTCGGGGAATACGTCGGCGCTCACTGGTGTGGCCCGTGCATGAGCAGCGCATCCCCCTCTCTAGATAATCTCAAAACCTCAAATCCGGAAGATTTTACCTTTGTTTCGTTTTTCCAGTCCAGCTCTGGTGGCTATCCGGATGATAGTCCAATCAACCGCCGAAGCCATGTCTCAGCAGCCGCTTCCGGAATTCCTGTATTTTCCTTTGCTGACAAGCAAACTGGAACGTGTTACAAAGTTGGAGCAGGGGGTTCGAACTACTATGATTCAGATTATTCAAACGGCGGTTGCATGGATTCTGACACATCAAACTACGCAATGCAGCTAGAGACCCAGTACGACCAGTCTTCGGAGGAAGTAACTGTTACTGTGAACTCGATGTATACGGGCTCTCTGAGCTCGGTATCTGTCTTCCTGTATGCCGCGATCACTGAGAAGGTCAGTCCGGATTCATATGATAACGGCGTAAAGCCTCACCACAGTTTCAGAGAATGGATGCTTGCTAGTCACAACAATGGTTTCGAACAACTCACATTGACGCCCAACACCCCAGTTGAGAGCTCATGGCAAGTTCCACTAAGTGCTGTAAGGGCCGGTGGTGGATACAGCCAGTTCGAGAATTTCTGGCCTGTTTTCGCCTTGATGGATGGACCTCACACCACCTACAACAACTTCCTTTCTGCTGTAGATTTGGACATGATCCCTTTAGTTGACATAGGAGTGGACGAAATAACCATTTCAAACAGAAACGGCAACTTAGGTTTTGTTGCAGGAGACGTCCTAGATATCTCTTGCAGGGTTTCCAACAACGGAGTTGAGGAATATGATGGAGGGGGGCAACTATCGATCAGTTGGATGGACGGTCTTTCAGAGATTGAGATATCTAGCTTCAATGTTGGAGACTTCCCAGTAGGCGGTTCCCAGACATATAGCGCTTTCCTGGATACCACAGGGATAGATATCACCGCGCTCGGCTCTACTACAATCAGAGCGAAGATTTCTGGAAATTCTGGAGACCGTGCACCTTCCAATGATTTGTCAGACGCGGCGGCCCTTCATGACATGCCACCAACTGCCAGTCAGCCTTCTTCAAGTGGCTCAACTTCAGTTGACAGGGGCTCAGCGGTTAGCTTCGAGGTCTCAGCAATCTCCAATGATCTAGTTGATGATATCAGTACAATGCAACCTACTCTGGAGTATTCTCCCTCTTCATCTTCAGCATGGAGCAATGATTGGGTTACCAACCACGCTATAGTTGGATTGGGGGATAATGCTAGGCATTCTTTCGATATAGACACTCCCTTGGATGCTACGATGGGGCACTATGACCTGAGGGTCAAGTGGACTGACTCATCTGGGCAGACAAGCGACTGGCTAACCTCAGAGAACGCCTTTTATCTGCAGAATTCTCTTCCAAGAGTACTCGGAAATAGCGATATGACTTATGCAGGGGTTCCCACTGTTAAGGTCCAGACCACTGAGATGGTACCGGTTGTTGGGCTAATTTCCGATGCCGAAACCTCACTTTTCAATTTAGATATCTCGAGCTCCGAGCCAGAGTTCTTGTCATGGAATCCTTCTTCATTAGAGATAGAGGTAAGATTCGACAATCTATTGCTCGATAGCCAAGGCTCACCAATCCCCCAGGGAATACAAGTTACCGTTCACGATGGAGATGAGGCTAATACGGGAATGATGATGTTCAATGTAGTGGAGAACGGTGCTCCAAGATGGTCATCTGTACCTATCCAGGCCTTCCATGAAGGCGGGTCTGCCAGCCTGGGCCTCACTGACTATCTCTCTGATACCAACAACAACGGCCAAGTGGTCCCTGTTTCAGGGGTGACAGTGGAGATATTATCGGTGTCCGATGAAAATCTAGTGGAGGCCAGTATTTTCGGTCAAACTATCAATGTCAACTCGCTGGACGACGACTCAAATGGTCTCGTTGAGATCTCTCTCAGGGCTAGTGACGGTGAGAAGTCCTCTGACACAACTGTAACTTTCCACGTCCTAAACGTCAATGACGCACCCACTATCGATACCTCGGGTATCGATGATGTCACACTCAAGCTAGGAGTCCTTACAGAAATAGACCTAATCAGCAGAATCACAGATATTGATGATCCAGATGAAGAGATTTGGATTACCGCGACTAGCTATTATCCGGGCGCGGTGTATTACGACCCCCTGTCCGGGATAATGTCTGCTGACTGGCCCGAGGAAGGCTCAGATAGCATAAAAATTACCGCTGAGGATCGCCACGGGGCGTCCACTACTGTCTCATTGACCTACACAATCGTGGACGACATACCACTTGACTGGGAAGAAAATTTCGTGGTAGAGGTAGATACATTCGACATCGGCTCTACACCCACTGTGGTTATCTCAAACATAGGTGAAGAGCAACTGAGCGATGTGAGGGTCACGTGGACTGTTTGTAACAGGATAACTGGGGTTTGCCACAGTGCTGGCTCCTCATTCAGTTTGGGCCCATTCATCATTCTTCCAGTCACAGGGAGTGGCCTAAGCACCGGGGATTACTTCACACTCAGTATCCAAGGGGTCGACAAAAACGGTTTCGACAGAAGGACACCGGAGCAGATGAAGTATGATGCTGTAACCTCGCAAGAAGATGATCAGAGCCAATCTCCCGGTGACCAGTCCAGTGTAGACGAGGGCTCTTCTGGCGCCATGTTACTCGCGGGAGCTTCCATAGTCGCTCTGATTTCCCTAGTTGCCGTGGTCATTGGTATCAACTCTGTCTTTAGGAGGGGCCCCAAGGGAAACTCCATCCTAAATCAGGAACCCCAAAATGTAGCCGTTAGATCTCCACCTACTCCTTTAGATAAAATGCCCGTCAAGAGCATGTCACCCCCTCCTCCGCCACCAATGATTGCCCCCCTTCCCCCAGGGGGACTTCCTCCGGGGTGGACCATGGAACAGTGGCATTACTACGGGGAGGAGTATCTGGAAAAATTCTATGGTAGCGCCAATTCTGGAGATAGATAACGCTCTTTTTTTTATCAACGCGATTAACGCACCTTCAAGAAGGTCCTATCGTCAGCGACCTATGAGGAATGTCCATGGGAGATGAGAATCAGTCCGACTCAGGCGCCGAGCCAGATGTCGATGATAATCTCGCTACTTGGGAAGAAGGCCCTGCATTCGGGGTCGGGGAGGACAAGGACCCTATATGCGATATTCCCGTCGAAGAGTGGGTTTTAGATCTAAAAGTGTCCTCTACGGAAGAGGTCCCAATACCGGAAAAACTCGTCGATCAAGTAATCGGCCAGGAGGCGGCTTCCATAGTGGTAAGAAAGGCCGCAGAGCAAAGAAGACACATGATAATGGTTGGTGAACCAGGTACTGGTAAATCGATGCTAGCTAGGTCAATGACAGAGTTTCTCCCCAAGGAAAATATGGAAGATGTTCTAGTATACAGAAATACCGAAGATGAGAACGAACCTAGAGTACGCACAGTTCCCGCTGGCAGAGGTTCTGCCATCATATCCGAGAGAAAGGCTCAGATCAGAATTCAGAGGGAGAGGACCAACAGAACCCTCCTGTTCGTGGTTATGGTAATCGGCGCTGCACTTCTTCTCGCAGTCTTACAGACAGGAGACATCATGACACTAATTTTCGGAGCCTTCCTGCTAATTTTTGGATACTTCTTCCTCAGGACCAGACTCACAGCAGGAGATGAGTCCAACATACCAAAACTCCTCATCAAGAGAGCCAGAAATGATGATCCACCCTTCATCGACGCCACTGGGACTCTTGCAGGAGCTCTTCTTGGAGATGTCAGACACGATCCGTTCCAGTCAGGTGCTGACCTAGCCACACCTGCTCATGAGAGAGTCGAGCCAGGAGCTGTCCACAGGGCAAACAAGGGAGTGCTATACATAGACGAGATTAGGATGCTAAGGATGGAAGAGCAACAGGCACTACTGGTGGCAATGCAAGAAGGAGAACTATCCATCAGCGGTCGCTCTGAGAGGTCCTCGGGAGCACTCACAAAATCAGAGCCAGTCCCAACTAACTTCATTCTTGTAGCCGCAGGAAACCTCGACAGCATCCAGCAGATGCATCCGGCCCTCAGGAGTAGGATCAGGGGATACGGCTACGAGGTGTATGTGAATACAGACATGAGGGACACCGAGAGGAATAGAAGGAGACTAGTGAGATTCATCGCTCAGGAGGTCAAGAATGAGAAAGGGAAGGAGTCTGGCAGACCAATACCTCATTTCAATAGGGAGTCGATAGGGCTCATTCTAAAAGAAGCTCAGAGAAGGAGCGGCAGAAGGGGCAGGCT
>DALC01000065.1:1406-5093 GCA_002499325.1 Euryarchaeota archaeon UBA538 | reverse complement strand
TTAAGACTGGATTGTTTACTTCACCTCATCTTATCTTCCTGGAGGAGAGAATTAGAATTGATGGCAGACCGATAGAAACAGATCAATTCGATGATGCGATAGAGAAGGTGCGTATTGCTTCCGAGGAGAATCCACCATGCTCTCCCACATTTTTTGAAACGACATTTTTAGCTGCCATGGTGGCGTTCAGAGAATGTGGAGTTCAGAGGGCCATAATAGAAACAGGAATGGGGGGGAGATTGGATGCAACAATCCTAGTAGAAGCTGATTTGGCAATCTTGACTACAATCTCCATGGACCACTCAGAATATCTAGGTCAGACAATTGGTGAAATAGCGTCTGAGAAAGTTGCAATCCACCGACGTGGATGTCCACTAATAGCGATCAAGCCTCAAGATATGGGTGTTCAAAGAATAATTAGCGAAAAGGCTGGAGAAGATTTGGTATGGGTCGAATTAGAAAAGGAACGGACCAAGTGGGACGCATATTCGGCAATCACATCATTAGTTGCAGAGAACCTTGGTTGGCCTGTCACAAAACACGAATGTGTTTGGCCGGGCAGATCCCCTAATTTTGGAGCTTCTTGGATTGAGGGTATTGATCTAAAATTCAGCGCCGCACATAACCCTGAGAGTATTGAAAACGACATCGAAGAAACTAAAGAAGTCGAAGTAATACTGTTTGCTATGATAGAGAAGAGAGAGATTCAAGATTCGATAAAATCTTTAGCTGATGCTATCAGATTGAGGAAGACTAAACCAAAGCTCATCTTCACAGAGGTAAAAAATGGAAGGAAACCATCAGTTAGGGCGGATTTACTGAGAGAAATGCTACACTCACATTATCCAGATATCATATCCCCCAAATGTATTGTGGACTCAAATGAGGCATTTCTTGAGGGCGTCATGACTGCACGCCATGGAAATGGAAATCTGCTGGTCATCGGGAGCATATACCTTATTGGAGAAATCATGTCAGAGATTATTTCCAGTAGAGGACTTGACGCTATTGATACAATGACTATCCACTAAGAAGCCAAGTACAATGACCTCTCCTCGGTACACATCAAATGACCGAGAAGAGTGAACCTAAGCCTGAAATCAAGGTGGTTGTAGAGTCGAAAGATACAGTCTCTAAGGTGATTCTGATAGCCTTAGTAATCGTTCTGTCAGGTGTATTGATGGCTCTACTAACCACAGAAGCCGGAGAAAATATCCTTGGCTCGGTCATCGACACGTCAGGAAACTGCGGCGATGGGATAGACAATGATAATGGAGGGCAAGCCGATGAAGATGACCCTGATTGTTACAACAACCCAGAGCTATGGGAGGGGTATGATGAGGACAGATCAGAGGCGAACCGAGATAACGACCCACCCGGTGGGAGATAGTGGTGATTACATGGGAGACAAGTGGGATGAGAGATTTTTGGAGCTAGCCAGTCATATTTCAACGTGGAGCAAAGACCCCTCCACGAAGGTGGGTTGCGTTGTTGTAGGTGACGATAGAGAAATCAGGTCTACTGGATTCAATGGATTCCCCAGGGGAATAAAGGATGATGAATCTAGACTGTCAGATCGGTCTCAGAAGTACCCCCTGATATGTCATGCCGAAGAGAATGCCATAATGCATGCAGCTAGAGTCGGTGTTTCCCTCAAGGGAACTACTGCTTACGTTACGTGGCCGCCTTGCTCTAGATGTACCAGATCATTTATTCAAGCGGGAGTAAATGAGGTAGTTTTTCCCAAGGTATTGGAAATTCCAGAAAGGTGGCAAGAGGACTTTACCATAGCAATGTCAATGATGTCGGAAGCGAATGTAACTGTCAGACAGGTTTAGTTATCCTAAGCCACAGGTCATCCAGATCAGAGTATAGATCATCTAGCTCACCATCATTCACTATTATCATGTCTGCCATCTCTGCTGTAGCATTTAGAGCCTGCCCCGCGTCATCTTTAGCGACCTCCTCAGACTTCTCCTGAGCAAGGAAGGTCTCCTTCTTCTCTGGATCACCCGTTCTTCCCCGACTCTGTGACCTGCTCCATCTGGAGTCCACGCCAGCCCTTATCTCAATCAGAATGAAATCACTCCTTTGCCTCAATGCTTCGACCTCCCCCGGAGTTCTAATTGAGTCTATCACAGCATCTTCTCCGTCCAGGTCAGCTAGAAGCATTTCTGCGAGTACCCCTGCTCCTCCTCTTCGCCGAAGCTCCCTACCTCCCTCTATCAGAGAATCCCTACTCTCAGGAATGCCCTGTTCGGATAACCAGTTTCTTATGGAATCAGAGCAAGATGTAGTCCTGACTCCTTTCGAGGAAAACCAGTTTACCACTGTAGTTTTCCCCGAGGCATTGCGCCCAGTAAGTCCCACAAGCATGCATTTGGGAAGGCATATCAGAGATAGGGGTTTCTAGCGCCAGAATGGCCTTGTCCTCGCATATTGTAACTCCGCATTGTGGATTGCTCTGAGTAATCTAACCCTATCACCAGGCGGTCCTCTCAGTATTCTGGTTGCAGTATCCTCCCCAACGCCTCTTCCCATTAGGCATAAAATCGCATCTTGACCATGTGTTTTTACAAGCTCAGCATTTCTCTGGACCCTTCCAGAAACTTTCTGATCTGTACTCCCTATCCTTTCCAAGAGCATCTTCTCCATTCTTTCAGGAGCACAAGCCTGCATGGTTCCTCCGCAGGATGAACAGGGTTCTACAACGCCTATCCTCTCCACTCTCCTCCTTCTTTTTCCTCCGCAGTTTAGACAAACAAGCACTGCCCTTTCGTTGAGTAGTCTGGTTTCCAACCTCTCACGAATCTCAGTATCACTCCAAGCCGGTAGTAGTAAGTCCATTTCCGCTCTGGGAGATCTACCAAGTCTTCCCGGTGGGGTTTGATGGACCCGAACATCACCATTTTTGATATCTCTAAGAAGGTCTTGAGTCCCTTCAATATCCATCCTCTCATGAAATAGCTTCTCCAGGGACTCTTCGATAACCGGAGTCCCTCTATATCTCTGCATCAGTCCTTCGAGATTTACTTTCCTCGGATCGGTACCCTTCTCTAGAATTCCCATTTTTCTGGCCACTTGTACGACTCTCCATCTTATCGCCCTTCCATTAGGAATAGTCATCCACATTATAGATGGTATTGACGAGGGCGAAGTCCCTGAAAGAAGGCTAACAACTTCACTCGGGGTCAATGAAGGAACCTGTAGGGAGATTCTGTACGCGTCTATTGTCGATCTCCCCATTTTACCATCCTTCAAGGAGCCCATAGCCTGTAAGAAGTGCCCGAGAGTCTCATTTACCCTAGAGCCTCTACAAGTATTCACAATTATGGCACCATCACTCTCTGAGACTGTTACAGTCTTGTCATCAGGAATTATGCCGGAGGAATCATAATGTTCTGTAACAGTACTAATCAGATGATTACGAGCCTCATCTGAAAGAGGGTAGTCAGACAAATCTCTTACATCTCCTTCCATAGCGCCTATGGCCACTGCGATAGACCTCCTGAGTTTCCCAACTTCCATCGCTATTTCCATTGGCACGGGAGGTAACTCCCCAGACCAAACGGGAACTTCTCCAGAGTCCTTTATCGGAATAACCAGAATCTCTTCCTGATCAGGATCAGCATCAACTATCTGCCATGTTCTACCTGCCATTACGAATGTCCTGTTTCTTCTCTTCCC
>DALC01000065.1:1134-1267 GCA_002499325.1 Euryarchaeota archaeon UBA538 | reverse complement strand
GATTTGCCAATTTAGGTCAGCAACCTCGTTGATTAACGTACTTGTTGATATTTGACCTTCTTTCATGATGTAAGCCCAGTTTCGTCCATCAACTTGGTTTCTCAGAATAATGTCAGCGGTTCCATCGCCGTCT
>DALC01000065.1:0-1019 GCA_002499325.1 Euryarchaeota archaeon UBA538 | reverse complement strand
CCAACTGCGTCTCTCACTCTGTAAGATAATTCATCCGGAATCATGGAAATATGATCTATCCTATTTCTACCAAGTCTGCCGGAAGGTGAGAACCATCCATTCTTCAATACGTCTGGAAGGCCATTAATCAATTGATTTCTCCATCTAATCTTATCAGTTTCAGAATGTTCAATTTCCCAAGATGGTCTCTCTATCGGTGCATCTCCGTCTGTCCTTCCTGACAATTCCTGCCAAAGCCTTCCCGGCCAAGAAGTGACATCTGACTCAGACGGGTCTTCAACGAAGTTTACCATCCACCTGTCACTAAGTACCTTTAGCAGGGAGATACTATCCTTCCTTTCCCAATCTCTGAAAATAGAGCATCTCCCAATTATCTTTGTAGCCAAATCAATCGGAACAACGCCTCTCTCAATTGACATCTGTAGGAACTGATTCGCGGCAACTATCCCCGGATTATTCCTCCATTCCACCCCTTCAAGCTCTCCTGACATCGCTCTCCTTGCAATAACTGCGCCCTCTGCAACCTCATCTGTCTCCCAAGCCAAAAGCTCACCTTTACCAGTCCCTCCAATGACATGCTCGGCTCTACCCATCCTCTGAAGTAACCTATCAACAGCTCTCGGACTCTGCATTTGATGCACTCTTCTTATGCTTCCAATATCTATGCCCAGCTCAAGACTACTAGTGCAAACGATCGCATTCAGCTCCCCTTTCCTCAGCCCATCCTCCATCTCCTTCCTGGTTTCAGCCGCCAGACTTCCGTGATGTACTCCCAGCAAAATATTTTCATTCATACTACGAAGCCTTTGAGAAACAGACTCAGCAGCATTGCGTGAGTTTACGAAAACTAGAGCAGGATAGTCCTCAGAAAGAGATTGTGCGAGCCTCCTATGTGCCGCCACGGAGTGAGGGGAACTTGACCATACTATCGACTCGGCCTCATCAGATGGTGTTGGAACCTCTCTATGAACTCGAACCTCAGTAAATCTAGGCGATGGGCCAATTATGGGAAGCGCATC
>DALC01000077.1:1797-4159 GCA_002499325.1 Euryarchaeota archaeon UBA538 | reverse complement strand
TAACTCAGATTTCTATGGTTACAACTCTTCCAAATGATGTATCTGCGAGTACATCCAATCGGACCTTTGAAGTCTAGTAGTGCACTGGCTCATCTATGCCCGATGCGGTGATATGCGGTTATGCCAGAACGCCCTTTGGTAAGTTTCGAGGGGCTCTTTCTTCATATAGTGCTGTTGAGTTGGGGATCATGGCAGTCAGTGAGCTTCTGACCAGAACTGGAATTGATGCTGAAAGTGGTTTGATAGATCAAGTATACATTGGTCAGGTCCTACAAGCAGGTTCTGGACAGGCGCCAGCTAGACAAGTTGCATTAGGAGCGGGTTTACCGGTTACAACACCCTGCACCACTATCAATAAGGTATGTGGATCTAGCCTAAAGGCTGTGATGATTGCTGCAACAGAGATCAGGGCGGGAATCTCCGATATTGTAGTCGCTGGAGGGATGGAGTCGATGACAAATGCCCCTAGATTTGTTCGTGACGCGAGAAGAGGAGATAGTGTACCCTTTGAATCATTGGTTTCAATACTATCCCATGACGGACTAGTAGATTCATACTCTGGAGAGCTTATGGGAAATACTGGTGAAACCTGCGCCAAAGAATTCGAAATTTCAAGGGGAGAGTCCGACTCGTATTCGCTCCGTTCTCATCGATTAAGCTCCGAAGCGTGGGAAAATGGATGGATTGAGACAGAGTGTCTGGTAATGGAAGATTTACTGAAGGACGAAGGGATAAGACATGATGCAGATATGGAGAGTCTTGAGTCTCTGAAACCTGTTTTCGACAAAGAAGGACAGGTAACCGCAGGTAATGCTAGTCAGATTTCGGACGGTGCATCTGCAGTTTTAGTGATGTCTGAGACTGTGGCCAAAAGGATGGGCTTGCCCATTTTAGCTAAAATCATTGACTACACGACCTCGGGGGTTGAGCCAGGAAGAGTCATGTCGGCCCCAATTCCTGCCGTGGAGGAGTTACTCCATAGGAATGGACTAGAGGTTGGGGATGTCGATTTATTCGAACACAATGAGGCCTTTGCTTCGGCTTCATGCTCAATCAAGAAATATTTCAAGATTCCAGATAATCGCTTCAATGTTCATGGGGGAGCTATTTCCATCGGTCACCCTTTGGGAGCTACGGGCACTCGGTGTTTGATGACTCTAGTCAATGCTATTAAGAGAGGAGGGCACAGAAATGGAATCGTCACAATATGCCTGGGTGGAGGCAATGCAGTAGCAATGTTAGTGGATTCTGATTAGTCATTAACGCCAATTATTTGCTAGTTATCAGAGTCACAGCCCTTATGTGGGAGTCGCGGGTCGGTCGCCCGATGGTTAAGCCTGTTAGACACCACACAAGATTTGAGAAGGCCCGAATAATAGGCGCTAGAGCTCTGCAGATTAGCATGGGTGCCCCCTTGTATGTCACAGAAGACGAGCTCAGAGAAAAGTTCAGTGATGAGCTAGTACAACTTTACGGCGTCGATGAAGCCAAAGAGAGAGTTGTTTTGGATCCGATGAAAATTGCTACACTCGAATACGAGCAAGAACGCATACCTATAGATGTGGACCCACACCTTGAGGAAGAGTGAACTCTCAAAAGGTGATCATCTGACTCTGCCAGTAAGTCCCAGAAGGGCTACTGAAGTTCTAGTCGTTTTGACAATCATGGTAATAGCCATGGGAGGAATGATTAGAATATATGACGCTGGTGAGTCATGTCCAGACTGGCCCACATGCTTTGGGACCTTCGGTTTTGACATCTCGGAAGAGGAACAAGGAGAATGGTGGGATGAGAATCCCGATGAGGCGGATTCAAGGGGTTCTGGACACAGGTATACATCTTTCCAGATTTTTACCGAGTGGTTCCATAGATTACTAGCTGGGGCACTAGTGGGGCCCTTGGTTATTGTAAATTGGCTCCTGGTGAGGAAAGAGATTTGGAACTCGCCCAGAGTCAGAGGAGTTTCTTCTTTGACATTAGCACTTATCCTGTGGCAGGGAGCCATAGGATGGCTAACTGTAAAATTCGATAATGAAAACTGGAGCGTGGCGATCCATCTCGGATCGGCAATGGCATTCCTGATGTCACTTATTTGGCTCTGGATAGAAATTCGTAGAGATGAGGAGGATCTACCTAATTGGATTAGCTTCGATCCATTAGTTGGTATGAAATGGAAGAAATGGATTGGGATTCTTTCTTTTTCGACACTAATCACCCTATTTTCAGGAGTTTATGTTTCCACTACCCCCGGAGCCAACTATGGTTGTGGAGTCGGCGGAATGTTAGAATCTTGGCCCTTGTGTAATGGCAAATTAATTCAGGGCGTGGATGACTGGGAGTTACAATCACAAATCGTCCACAG
>DALC01000077.1:0-1415 GCA_002499325.1 Euryarchaeota archaeon UBA538 | reverse complement strand
CATGGCCAGAGTGGAGTCGTGCTGAGAAATTGGATATGGGCCTCTACCGCGACTTACTTTGGAAACGGTTTGCTTGGAGCTTCATACATCCTCTCATGGGACTCTGGAAGCTTTTCTGAATATCTATCTCTAGCGCACCTAATGGTTGCAACGGTATCATTTACCATCTTAGCAACCGCTTGGTTGGGAGTTACCATTATCTCCTCCTCCAGACGGGCCAAGATTATTGTCAGGCCTTAGGTGGATGGATGAACGAAAGATTAGCCAGTTACTTCGCCCTAACTAAGCCGGGCGTGGTCATCCTACTGCAGATAACCGGGATTTGCTCGGTGATAGCTCATGACTTGCTCGAGGCAGGGGGACTATCTGGCAGTACGGCAAGAACGATCGCTGTAGTGTTGGTTGGGGGATACCTCACGGCTGGAGGTGCAAATTCAATCAATATGTGGTATGACAGAGATATAGATCCCTTGATGGCTAGAACTTCTAATAGGCCCATACCTGCTGGTAAAATACAGCCCCTGTCTGCTCTCATTTTTGGAATCGTAATGTCCCTTGTAGGGACTTTGTGGCTGTATGTGATGGCTAATTCGATAGCGGCTTTTTGGGCGTCTTTTAGCGTGATGTTCTATGTCTTTGTATACAGCATATGGCTGAAGAGAACAAGCCCACAGAATATTGTAATTGGAGGTATTGCGGGTTCAACGCCTCCACTTGTTGGGTGGTCTGCTTCGGAGCGATCTTTGGGGATATCAACAGATTCACTTCAGTCAATTTTTGAATCAGTCACTGAAATTGGGAGTATGATGCCTTGGCTGATGTTTCTCATAATATTCTTGTGGACTCCCCCTCACTTCTGGGCTTTAGCGCTATACAAATCAAAGGAATATGAGGAAGTTGGAGTTCCGATGATGCCCAATGTCAAAGGTAGGTCCCGAACCATGCTAGAAATGAAAATATATTCGGTCGCTTTGATGGTAGTCTCTTTGTATGCCCCTATTGCCAATGGCCATCTTGCTGACAACGAAACGTCGTTCCACCTACTAAGATGGAGTTGCTTTCTCCTGAGCGGATGGTATGCATCGACGGTATGGAGAATAGATATCAACGAGGGATTGGATGAGAAAGGAAGAATGCCTACAGCTGCAAAATCGTTCTTCTTCTCCCTATACTATCTGGCTATGTTCTTCCTTTTGTTAGTGTCATCCAGCTGGAATCTGCAAATCTCACTAATCGGAGTAGTCATATGCATTGGGATTATTTTCCGTCTTGAGAGCAATACTAAGACTAGAGAAAAGGCCTAAGCTGATAGGCCTCAAGTTCCCGATGGATTCAAGCACTTGATAGGTAGTTGAAGAAAGTAATTAGAGGGTGGCGCGATGGAGGAGAATGACCTGATCTTTGACTGGAATGCG
>DALC01000076.1 GCA_002499325.1 Euryarchaeota archaeon UBA538 | reverse complement strand
TTCACTGAGTAAACAATTGTTACAAGGGCGCTCACCATTAGGCATATTTTTGCAGGAGTTGATTTAATCCTATCAAACATTATATATTACGACAATCCGAAGGCTAATAATCATAATGATTGTTCAGATTTTATAGAAAATGTTGTGATTATTTCCATTCCATATCGTAATGCAACCCTATTCCTTCAATCTCAAAAACGTCAGATACTTCGACAAAACCACATCTTTTGTACATGGGGACTGCTCTAATTCTAGCATTACACCAAATCCCAGTTCCCTGCTCAGAAGCATATTTCTGGAGATTCTTTACGATTCGTGAACCGATCCCTCTGTTTCTGAAATCAGGGCTAACTGCCATTCCCCTTATTCTGAATCTACACCCCTCTCTTTCGTCTGTCTGCAATGTCGAGCAACCAACAAGCCTACCCCCTTCATACGCGCAAAGGAACCTAGTCCGCGCATCTTCGTCTATGCCGGGGTAATGCTCCGAACCCCTCGGAAGCCCTTCTCGGAGCACCTCGAATCTGAGATCCAGATGCGCTTGATCCACCGACTCCTCCCAAACAAGCCCGTCCTTCACGTCCGTTGCAGGTGGCAATCGTGTAATACACTTGTTAGTCGAATTCAAGGGCAGGACCCTCTTCGATTCTTCGTGGATGGAGACGACTCGCCCAATTGGAAAACTCACGCCATACTCGGCTCTATCATCCTGCTAAACGTCATCACTCTGAAGCTTTCGACCCCCGGGCCTTGGAAATCTGAGTCCTTCACCCTGGGGTTATTGGGTTCTGTATCCTTGGTATTTCTATACGTCGCGTGGTACAGAATAACCTTCAAGCGAAGGGGACTCATTCCGTGGGTTGATCTGTGGGTCGAGCCGAGAAAATCTGCATACATCGTTTTGGCATCCTCAATAGGCGTTCTTTCACTGGCATGGTATACTGGAAACCACATGCAGGGAATTCTACCTACGCCGACCGGGTTAGTAATGTCTCTAATCGGCTTCCTGATGCTCACTCAGTCCGTTTATGTCCTGCTAAGTGCAGGCCCTCTCGCTGAAGATTAGCGTTTAGACCATAATCTGAGCCATTCTGATATGTTCTCTTGAACATCCTCCTCCGTTACTTTCCCATCAGATACCCTGCCATTTTCAAGTGCCTTGATCCTACATCCACATGCATTTGCATGCCCCCCTCCATCGGGATCGAAATGAGTAGCTAATCCCGTCAAGTCATAAATTCCCCCTTCCCTGTGGAGAAACGAATTCGTGTAAAACGACGCTGAGACAGGGTATCCAGTTTCATCACCAAACGATGCCCCTATGTCGCCATGTATGACTATGCAAGCGTCGCAAGAGTCACCGGCGAATGCGGTGACGTGATAGCCGTTTGACCGCATTCCTAACCCATCCAGCCTTGCTATGGCGATTCTATCTACCACCACAGTCCTCTCGGCTATTATCTCCGTCAACTTCTCCCGCTCACACTTTCTCTCCTGAAGCTTCCTGGAAATGAGTGGCATTTCCAGAATCTCATCAATTCTATCTCCTCTCTGCAGCCCCTCCAGCACCGCCATCGCAGTTCCCTCACTCACATCGATGACTCTTCCCAACCAAACCGCGGGATCATCTGAGAGATACTCATCTCTGGTCACCCCCCCGCCGTCCAGTTTATCCACCCAGACCAAAAGATCGTCTAGATCTGACAAATCAATCCTATTCTTCAACAGATCATGAGCGATCCTAGCCGCCGATGGAGTCGCCCTCCAAACAGATACCACACCATCCTCATCTCCAACTGGCTTGTTTGACTGATGATGATCAATGCTCAGTCCACATTTTGGATGCCTGGGCAAGTCACAAACCGCTGTCCTCCTATCCATTAGATGATCCATCAATCCCGCACGCAACTCTCCAGGATGTCCAAAAATCACCTCTGAATCAGGCCACCATCTTCTGAGTATCGATCCTGTCACCACACCATCCAAGTCACTATCAGTTACTATCCTGCGTATATCCAACGACAATGGATCTGCCTCCATGAAAATCTGTGGGAAACTATCTACTCAAAGGTGCTTTTGGTCATATCAATGAGTAATTTTTTGACCCAGATGCCCATACTATGCACATGGCCTCCTCGGATTCCAAGTTTATGGAGACCTCCTGCGGACTTGTTCTGATTAACTACGACGCTATCCTCCTTCTCCAATATCCACAAGGACATTGGAGCTTTCCCAAAGGGCATGTCGAAGACGGGGATGACGACCACCACGTGACTGCATCAAGAGAATTATTGGAGGAAACAGGAATCAGTACCCTGGAGATAGATTCTAATTGGGAGTACAGAACACACTACACCTTCAGGAAGAGAGGCAAGAAAACCACAAAACAGGTTTTTTGGTATATTGCAACTACCGATGAAATCGATGTAGAGCTCTCCGAAGAGCATACTAGCTATATCTGGCTAAACTACGAGGAAGCAGAGTCCATGATCACATTCGATCAGGAAAAGGAGCTAATCAGGTCTGCGATAATTCACATGAAAAAATCAGGTATCGTAACTTGACTCTAAACCCTCTTTCCCAGAGGGGTCCACAGGGCTTCTCCTTCTTCTCCAGTAAGCCAGCGGGAGAGGACGAAACAGTGATCTGAGAGCCTGTTTAGGTAGCTTATGACCTCTTTTCTGACTTCTTCGCGAAGTCCACAAGCCTCCCTCTCAGCCCTACGGACAATGGTACGTGCCATATGCAGATGAGCTACTACAGGATTTCCGGTTGGGAGAACAAAAGACGAAAGCGGGTCTAAATCCTCTAACATGTAATCCATCTCGTCTACCAATCTATTACCAGCACCCTCTCCTATTATTGACATCTGCTCTGGAACCCCCCCCGGAGGACAGGCACATTCTGCACCGACATCAAATAATTCCTGTTGGATTATTCCCAGCATCCGATCGGCCTCAGCCAGACGACGACCATCGCCCACAGGTCTGTGGTTTATCTCCGAACGCACTATTCCGATTGCTGAATTAGCTTCGTCTATTGTGCCATAAATAGCGACTCGGGGATGCTCCTTACCCACTCGCGACCCATCTACAAGGGAGGTTTCCCCCCCATCTCCGCCACCAGTATGAACCTTCGTTAT
>DALC01000109.1:5220-5909 GCA_002499325.1 Euryarchaeota archaeon UBA538 | reverse complement strand
TGAGTTGCGGTCTCTTCGATTTTCTCCTCCACAATTGAATTAGAAGAGTCAGTATTGACCTCTATTTCTGTGGCTTCTTGCCATTCTTTCTGCTCGGAAGGGATGGAAGCGATGCCCAAGGCACCTGCAGATAGCGTAGCTGCGGTGGTCGACGCGAGAACAAGATTAGATCGGGCGATTTCTTGTAAGGAATCGGCCTTGACCTTCCAGATTTCCCTCGCGGTTGGTTGTAGGAAGCTGGGTAGTTTTGAGATTCTTGACTCCGCCTGTTCATCCGCAATGGCCCTGCTCTTCTCCAGTGCTTCCACGTCCGAGAATTCTGCTTGTTGCATTTCTCCTAGGATTTCCGAGAACTCTACTGAAATGGAATCCATCATGTTTGCAGGAGAATCGGGTTCGGCCTCCTCAACTACCTCTGCGACTGGCAACTCCTCGGTATCCTCCGGGAGATCCTCAGAGGGAGAGGATGATTGAATCGTGATTTTACCTACTCCAACCCATCTCCTGGTGCCCGTGGGCAGGCCACCACCAGCAGGGGGCCTCGTCCATCCTCCCCTGTAGAAGTCCTGAGTTCCGTCGAGTTCTCTGTCATCGAGACTCCACGATGGAGCACCTCCCGATCCGGCGTTGTAGAAGTACAATTTAGCTGAGTTGATATTTTCGAAAAGTGGTTTTCCGTTCAATTCTCC
>DALC01000109.1:4950-5092 GCA_002499325.1 Euryarchaeota archaeon UBA538 | reverse complement strand
CAAAACCGAGAAGATTGCATTCACTATTGACTGCGGTGCTCTCTGTCCAGTTATTGATGTCAATGCAGCCATAAATTCTTCGTAGTTCAGACTCCCGTTTCCGTCTATATCGTACTTGGAAAATAGTGCCTCTGAGGAAATC
>DALC01000109.1:2334-4795 GCA_002499325.1 Euryarchaeota archaeon UBA538 | reverse complement strand
AGATCAATTTGTCCATCGCCGTTAGAATCCAAAACTGAGAAAATTGCATTTACTATTGACTGCGGTGCCCTCTGTCCAGTTATCGATGTCAGTGCGGCCACAAATTCCTCATAATTCAGACTCCCGTTCCCATCTACATCATACTTCGAAAATAGTGCCTCTGAGGAAATCCCCCTAGACTTCAGAATTGTTTGTAGATTCTTAATTGCTACAGCCTCGATACCACCGTTCACTCTATCGACCCGAGTATCGACAGAGGCTATTCAGCAATGAGTGTTGTCACTGCCTATCTACAAAAAGGGAGCTTGAACGACTTCGGCCTCGATAGATCTTCTAGAGCTAACTCTGATCCAAACTTGCTGACCGTCCACGGTACCAGAAAGATATGCCATCGCTATGCCGACACCGCCTAGACTAGGAGAGGGGGCCCCACTAGTCACGTACCCAATTACGCGAGCATCTTCTGAGAGCGAGTCCATCACAGGATGCCCTGGCCGAGGGGAGGGCCCTCTTGAGACACATCTGATCGCCGTCCATTTATCTGAGTTTTCAAGCGATTTGAGCACTCTCTCTTTCCCGATGAACTCATGGCCCATATTGAGGCCGAATGGAACTGAGGTTTCTGCAGAGTCTCTGGACAAGAATCCTTCAGGAAGATATGAATCTGCCAGCTCACCGAGGCCCGGCCAATGGAAATCCTGACCAGATAATAGATATCCTTTCTCGAGTCTGAGAGTGTCTCTAGCACCTAATCCGACTGGAACCAGGCCCAGATCAGAGCCAGACTCAATGAATTGCCTCCACAGAAGATTTACCTGATCGTTGGGGACAAAAATCTCCACACCAGGCTCTCCTGTATATCCCGTTCCTTGAATCCAGCCCCTTACGGAGAGTTTGTTTTGACTGATATCTTGGCACCTGAACCTACCAACTTTATTTGAATCGCCCAAAACTTTTGAAACTATTTCCATTGACTTAGGCCCTTGGATGGCAATAATACTCGTTTCCTCAGAGTCATCGAATATCCTAATGGATCCATCACTTGGGAGCAATTCAGTGAACCAATCCAGCATCACAGAAACCATTGACGCGTTTGGTACTCCAAGGATTTCTTGATCCGTTCTGATTGCGAATATCATATCGTCGATTATATTTCCATCTGTGTCTAGAAAATGAGTATATCCGCATGTGCCGGTTTGAAAATTTGTAAAATCCTGAGTTCCTATGCCTGTTAACCACTCTGAAACCCCCTTGCCAACGAACCTGAATAGCCCCATGTGAGAAACGTCAAACATGCCGGCCGCCGACCTAGTAGCCAAGTGCTCTTCCTTGATAGAGGAATACCATATCGGAAGCTCAAAACCATGGAAATCAACTAAATTCGCTCCTGATTCAACATGTGAAGCGTACAGAGCCGTCCTAACCGGTGCGTGTTCCATGGTCAGAGGGGAGGGAGTAGGAAGAATAAGTTTAGGGAGCAGGGAAAATATTAGGCTAAACACCTAGAGAATGCTAATCTTTTGATGCATGGGTTTAAATAGCAAAGCATCCACTATACAACTAATGGTTGATAAGATGAGCGAAAAGGCCGAGAGGCGAGGGGAGTCCGCGACCCTCAGTTCCTCAGGATCTGGCGGGAGGCGTGCTATTGTGCCCTCGATGCGACCGTCCACCAGCAGGAAGACCGAAGGAGTATCCAGGCCCTGTACAGTCTGTGGCTCGAACTCTTGGGATACTGATGAAGTCCGTGGTGAGACCTCTTGTTCAGAATGCGGTTATGTCGCAGAGGAGAATATGATGGATTTAGGGGCAGAATGGACAAATCATTCAGGAGGCGATGACAGGAGCAGAGTGGGCGCCCCTACTACGCTGACCCTCTCAGACAAAGGACTGTCTACAGAAATAAGGAGGTCGGATTTGACATCTGGGGGGGCGAAGAGGCACGGGATGTCAGGTAAGGCACTGAGGGACTGGCGTAGAAGACAACGTATCGACCAACGAAGTAAGACTAGGGATAGCAGAAGTAGAAACCTAGCTAAGGCGATGCAGTTCATCAGAGACCGGGGAGATCTGCCTCCTCAGATTGAGCAGGAAGCAGCTGGACTTTACAGGCACTCAGTGGACAGAGGTCTCGTCACTGGAAGGAGCATTAGAGGAGTCTCTGCGGCATGCGTTTACGTGGCCGCCAGAGAGGCTAGGATTCCCAGAAGAATTGAAGATATCGCAGAAGCTTTCGATATGGTAAAGGATGTTGACCTCAAGGAGTTNNGTCGCAGAGGAGAATATGATGGATCTTGGGGCAGAATGGACAAATCATTCTGGAGGCGATGACAGGAGCAGAGTTGGCGCCCCTACTACACTGACCCTCTCGGACAAGGGACTGTCTACTGAAATAAGGAGGTCAGATTTGACGTCTGGAGCCGCGAAGAGGCATGGTATGTCAGGTAAGGCACTGAGGGAC
>DALC01000109.1:780-1986 GCA_002499325.1 Euryarchaeota archaeon UBA538 | reverse complement strand
CCCGAAGAATACTTCGAGAGGTTTCATTCTGATCTTGGGATGAAGCCTGAGACACTTGGAAGAGTAAGAAAAATGTGGGATGCTGTCAAAGATGATCTCTCATGGCAAGGTAAGAAACCATCTGGTATTGCAGGCGTAATAATTTACAGAGCATCTCAAGATAGTGACTCTCCGAGGACTCAGAGCGAGGTGTGCAAGGTCTCAGGAATCAGTGAAGTAACTCTCAGAGGCCTCCTGAAAATATTGAACCAGAAACTCTCTGAAAAATCGTTTCAGTGAAAAAACGATTCTATATATGCTCACCGATGAATGTGGCATCATGAGTGTAGCAATGGGTGCTGACAACTTGTGGGAAAAACTGGAAAGGCAGCTTGAGTCTTGGGACTTCCCAATAATCCCTGCAGAAGCGTGATTTTCTCAGAGGTGGATTTTGTGGGTTCATATCTTGTAGTAGGCGGGAGTAGCGATATTGGCCTGATTCTCTGTAAGAGACTAATAGATGACGGAAACTCTGTGACAGTGATTGGGAGAGATTCTTCAAGGATGAGTCAGATAGAGGATCTGGGTGCCAAGGTTTTCATCGGAGACGCTACAGACGAGGTATTCGTTTCAGAAGTAGTAACTAGCTTTTCTAGCGAAGGAGACGGGAAAATTGACGGTGTCGCACACTTGGTCGGTTCACTACTAATCAGACCCCCTCATGCACTAAGCGCTGAGGCATTCAATGAGGTAATCAATACCAACCTAACGTCTGCATTCGTAGTTCTCTCAAAGGCATGCAAGTACATGTTACGCAACGGTGGTGGCAGAATAGTGTTCACCTCGAGCGTTGCGGCCAGTGTCGGACTAGTCAATCATGAGGCTATCTCAGCTGCGAAGGGAGGGATTGAGTCGATGGCCAGATCTGCTGCTGCAACGTACAGCAAGAGAGGGATACGGGTCAATGTAGTAGCCCCGGGCCTAACAGACACAAGGTTGGCACAACCTATAACAAAATCTGAAACCTCCAAGGAAGCTGCAGTGAGTAAGATACCATTGAACAGGATAAATCTGCCCGAAGAGGTATCCGATGCTATCATGTGGTTATTGACTAATGCCCCGGATAATATCACTGGACAAGTTTTGCACCTAGATGGCGGGATGTCTCAAGTTAGGGGATAGAATGAACTGGCAGAACGCAATAAGAGCCGATAAGCTCGGAGAAGG
>DALC01000109.1:420-647 GCA_002499325.1 Euryarchaeota archaeon UBA538 | reverse complement strand
TGTGTAACATGCCCTCTTCACCAAACCACTCACTGCATATCAGATGGGAGTCTGATCGAATGGGCGCCATTTCCTCTCTTTCCACCTTATGGGAGGCTTGTGGGATCTATGGTTTCCAAGAAGGACCTCGGAATTTTCGAGACACGCTTGGAAGATGGTTTTGTTCAGGTCCTAATCTGATCTCACAAATCTGTCCTGAACTAGTAATCCTGAATAGTGTTCACAAA
>DALC01000109.1:0-369 GCA_002499325.1 Euryarchaeota archaeon UBA538 | reverse complement strand
CACATGAAATGGCCCTTGTCATGGGGAGGCAAAATCAAGGATGGATGTGTAACATGCCCTCTTCACCAAACCACTCACTGCATATCAGACGGGAGTCTGGTCGAATGGGCGCCATTTCCTCTGTTTCCACCTTATGGGAGGCTTGTAGGATCCATGGTTTCCAAGAAGGATCTCGGAATCTTCGAGACACGCTTGGAAGATGGTTTTGTTCAGGTCCTAATCTGATCTCACAAATCTGTCCTGAACTAGTAATCCTGAATAGTGTTCACAAATTGGGAGGGGTGTTGGCATGATAGATGGAGTCCTAATTGATGACGAGGGCAACACCCCCTACGTCCCGATTGTGGAAACCGGCATCAAGTCGGTAGC
>DALC01000008.1:3526-6838 GCA_002499325.1 Euryarchaeota archaeon UBA538 | reverse complement strand
ACACGGTATGATTGAAGCTTCGAACAAGATGGGTGATATCCCTTTGGTTTTCAATAACATTGACGAGGCCCCGGGGCACAGGGCAGCTCTGAACGTTCTAGAGAAGTCTAGATTGTGTGAAATGTTCAACATTTCACCTGGTGATTTGATAGATGTACTTGCGTGGGCGATGGAAAATCCTTCTGAGCCCGAAGTTGTGGATGCATCTGACGCACCCGTAATGCAATCAGGCCAAGAGGAAGTAGATCTGAGGAAGCTTCCCATCCCTTGGCACTTTCATGAGGACGGGGGCAGGTATCAATCTGCATCAATTATAGTTGCTCAGTATTCAGGAGTACGGAATCTTTCCATCCATCGACAATTGCTGAGAGATGGGAATCATACAGTGGCTAGGTTAGTTCCTAGGCACCTAAGGACGATCAGTACAGAAGCAGCAGAAGCGGGCGACGACGTGCCCATTGCCGTAGTCAATGGCCCGGACCCTACAGTATTGTTGGCAGCAGCTATGTCATTCTCAGACTATGTTGACGAGTTGACGGTCGCTTCTTCTTTGCACATGAGATTGCATGGTTCTCCTCTGAAGGTCGTTATATTACCTAACGGGGTTATGGTTCCAGCGGATGCAGAGTATGCTATGGAGGCCAGGATAACCACCGAGAGAGATGATGAGGGGCCCTATGTCGACATCACTGGGACTGTGGATGACATTAGGCAGGAGCATGTGATTGAATATGACCATGTTCACCATCGGGTAAACCCGATTTTCCATGCCCTAATTCCAACTGGTATTGAACATAGGACACTGATGGGTATGCCTAGAGCCCCAACAATAAAGAATGCAGTTTCCAAAGTAGTCGAGTGTGTGGATGTTCACATGACCGATGGAGGGTGTGGATGGCTGTCTTCAGTAGTCCAGATTATTCCCAAAAATGAGGGGGACGGGATGCAGGCCATAGAGGCGGCCTTCAGAGGACACCCTTCAATGAAACAGGTAGTTGTGGTCGATGAAGATATAGATATCTCGGATCCGAAAAGAGTGGAGTGGGCACTTATGACCAGATGGCAACCGGACAAAGATACCATAATCATGAGTGGACAGAGGGGTTCTAGTCTCGATCCCAGTAGGTCGGAGGATGGCGTGACAAGTAAGATTGGGATGGATGCAACCCTAATCCCTGGTGCCGATAGATCTCCCTTCGAATCGGTTTTGTGAGGTCAATATGTCAAGTTCAGATATTGCAGATAGTCTGCAACACCCTAGGAGGAGCCTTGGAGACAGGCATAGAAGTCAATCCCAGAAATATGTCAACCTTGCATTGGATGAACAAGGTCGTGTGATTCAAGAGCGATTGGTGAACTTAAAGTGGGGGGAGCAAAGCGCTAGGCAGGCAGTATTACATGATTTTACCAATGCTGAAAATTGGAAAGTTCTGGTAAGGGTGAAATCCCTTCTTGGAGACTCGGAAGGGATTAGGTCTGCACTAGAAGACCTGTTTTCGGTACTTGGGAGAAAGCCTGAGCACCTTAAGCAATTGGAACATATTGATTTTTTGACCTCGGGGTACGGCTTGCTTCTCGCTTCCCTTGAAGCTGATCCCCTGGATCCAGACGTTTGGTGGAAAATGGCCTGTGAGTCTCAGGATGTCCTGACTGAATTTCTTGACAGGACTAGCAAACTCGACCTCAGGGATAGGAGAGCAAATCTACTGTTCTCAAGAAGAATTGAGAGAATAAGAGATTCGGGTGACGAAGACCAATTCATTCGTCTTTCGAAGATTATCCTTGCACAGCGGCCGACTAATCATGAGGCATGGGCATCGTTAGGAAGAATGCATGAGAGGAGAAAGGAGTATAGTGATGCCTGGCTTTGCTATGATCAGGCTCAGATTTGTTTCCCCAGTACCACAGTTAGAGACGAGTTCAAATCTAGGATGGAGGCTGAGCTGGATGGAAAGGGCAAGAGAAAATGGAAGTCACCGGGAATAGGACAGAGAGTTGATTTCCTTAGGAAGATGGAGGATATGGCAACTCCAGACAGCGCGTATGTTAATGTAGCGGAAGATGTTGACGAAGATCCGATTAGAGAGGTGGAGGAATTAGTTAACGAAGGGAGGCTATCTGAAGCCTTCTTCATGACTAGGCGGATGGCCGCACAAGGAATAGAAGGGGCTCTTGAAATTAATCAAGAGTTGCGGAAGAAGATGGAGAGAGTTTGATGTTCGTATTATGTTGGACATATTCCAGTAAGGGCGAAGAGTTTGGTAATCCATGGGTAATGGTATTGCACAAAGAGAGAGGCTGGGAGCTTCCTGGAGGGAATATCAACGAAGACGAGGAATGGGATGTAGCGGCCTTGAGGGAATTGTATGAAGAGACGGGTCTGCTAGGAACCGCTGTCTCCTATGATCAGGATATCATAGAAGGCGGAGTGGTAGTTCTTGTCGAGGTAGATGTATCACCGTTCCCCAATCCGTGGGAGTCGGATGATCCCTCTATAGAGGAAGTTGGATGGTGTATTGAAGTGCCAGCAAGACTTGCTTGGGAAGAGCAAGAAATCATCAGAGTGAAGAATCATGATTGGAATACTTCCAAAAGGTTCGGGTCCTGAATCTCATCCTTCCTGGAGGCTATGGCATCCTTCCAAACTTGCCTATTCATTTTCTCTGAAGCCTCGATGATTAGCCCTATGTCTAATCTTGATTTTCCAGATAGGTCTTGAGTCAGTATTGGGAATAAATATTCTACAATGGAGGTGACATCAGACGGGTTAGACGGAAATGTGGTATTTCCAGGTCCATGACGTGGTTTCGCCTCTTCTATTCTGGAGGCCATTGTTGGAGAATCATCAGTTATATCATCAAGAGCTAAATCAAGCCATTCAAGGGAGGCTGCGATGGCCTCGGGGGACATTCCAAGTTCTATGAATCCCGATCTGGCAGACCATAGATGCCTCATTGCTGGGCCATAGTCATTCATAGAGCTAAGAATTCTACCAACTTCCAGCCTTGATAGTGAATTGATGTCAAGGGGATGACCGTTATTTACTGAGATTTCAGAGTGTGTGGCTAAAGCCATCATCAACTCGCCTCGATTTGCGTGCCATGTAGCTAGATTTAGGAGAGCAAGCCCGTGTACGGAAGAGCCACTAGAAATTGCATTCAGTCTATCTACACACCATCTCAACTCGGGGCCAATCATCTCCTCCGGCACCGCCCCTATGAGTGCCCTCTCTAACCTAACCCTGGCCTCAATGTCATGATTTCTCTCAGAAGCGGATCTAGATCTCTCTAGTATTGAGTCTGAGAGCTCCCT
>DALC01000008.1:637-3142 GCA_002499325.1 Euryarchaeota archaeon UBA538 | reverse complement strand
AGAACACTTCCTTCAGAGTCTCTCCCTGACATATTCTCACTTTGATTCATATGCTGTAACTAAACTATCGTATTTTTCTCTGAGCTCTCTCTCTTTGGAGGAGAGCCTATCCATGTGTTCTTGGAAAGCACTCATGGATTGCTCCAGGTCATTCTTCAATGATTCTCTATCTTCTACCTCGAGAAGAAGGCTTCCAATAGCCCTGTAAACCGGCTTTGAGGGATTCTGTGTCGATAAGGCATCGATCGTGATTGTCAACTCGCTTAGTTGGGTTGTGACGTTTTGCATTTGTGCCAGCGTTGTCTGTAAGTCTTGAGCTACTGCCTTTAGGGCCTCTGCTACGTCATTATTGGTACTCATATTATTCACCTGATTCTTTTATTGCATTCAAAGCTTGCTCGGATGCTATTATACCTCTCATGGTAGAATTCCATATAGCCCTGAGATCTGAAAAATTATTTGATGATATTGAGATTGAGATTACCCCATTGTTCTCGGAAAAGTCTGATTCAGTCTTGAGTCCATTGGCGATATGCTTCGCTTCAGAGTGTGGAAAATCTAGGTATAGAGAGATTGTACCCTCATTCTTCCTCAGAGTCGGCAACTTCGTCCGCCCCCACTAATTTTCTTTCAAAATCAAGAGCTGCCTGCTGGGCGATGACAGCCATATCGGTAGCCGTTGCTCCTTCCATTGATCTTCTTACCACCCTGTTATTTGCATCAGAAGCCCTGGTAAAGGGTTCCCAAACTCCTCCTGTAAATGTGTAGTTACATTTCTTGCATTCCCAGATTCCTGCAGATTTCCTCCTGACCTTTCGATACTGACAGGAAGGGCATACGTAGAGTCTTGACTTTTTCCTGAGAGCCGAGCCCGCTCTCCTCCTCACACTTACTCCGTATCTAGATCCAAAGCGCGCTGTTAGGCCTGCTTTTTGTGTTCTCTTTGCCATCTAAATCACCAATCAGTCTACTATTTTCCTTAACTCGGCGCACCTAGTCTTGGCGTGCTCCATTATCTCTTCAAACTCGTCTGCCGTGAAGATTCCCTTTAGACCCTTCTGGAGAGAGTGGACGTGATCATCATCTCCTAGGGTAATGTGAATTCTCTCATCTCCTCCAAGTTCTTCCTTATATGATGCGTCATAAACAAACCTTCCACCAACCTTGTGGTAGGAGCACATAATGGGCTTTTTGGACACTTTAAGAGGTGAATCTTGACCTACTTCAAATCTCTCTGCAGGAACTGTGGCGCTCCTTAGAGCGGCTATACCAGCTAAGGCGAATGCATCGAATAGGTTCCCGTCATCAGATATTGCATGGAGGTCTAGAATGACCTGCCAAGCCTTTTCGCCGGGAATAATACAGAGGTCGTCAACATCGATACAACCAGATTCTCTGATTCCACGATCTACCACTCTTCCAAGCTCTATTGCTTCGGGACTGGGCGGTCCTGCCTCCCAGTGTCTTCCCGCTATCGGCCTTACCTCACATGAACACATCAAACCACCTTGATTGGGTCTGTCTGGATATGGAGTCATTAGCTGGAACTTGACCCCTGCCAATACTATGGTATTACCCATTGTGACTCTGGCGGAACCTTCAGCCCTTGGGAGAATTCCTGTTTCTAATTTGAGTTCTCTAGCCCCAAACTGCTCTCTACCGTCCAGTCTAGAGTCGTTTTGTGCGAGATCAGCGAGATGATCCCTAAGTAGATTGGGGATTGTTGGGGCAGACATCAATTGTCACCTCTCTTTAGTGCGTCAACCATTAGTTTGTGGACTTCCATGGCGGCGTCTACATTGTAATCCCATGCCTGCTTGAACTCATCTGGTGATAAGTCACCATCCATTTGTAGGAAAACTAGCTCTCCCGTATTAGGGAGTATTCCCATGGGTAAATCTGCTTCCCCGTAATTGTCCTCTTCTTTGTTGAGGTCACAAACTACAACGTCGTTGACCTTACCGCTAGCCACACTTATGACCATGTCCGTCATTGGAATTCCAGCATCAGCAAGGGCGACTGAGGCGGCGGTGAGTCCTACGCATCTAGTTCCTGCTTCTGCGGAAACTATTTCGATACTTACTCTAATCTTTGATCTTGGGTATAACTCCAACAGAACTACGCTTTCCAAGGCATCTTTGGTCACTTTACTTATTTCCCTGCTTCGACGATTGAATCCTGGCCTTATCCTATCGGTTGTTGAGAAGGGCGCCATGTTGTACGCGACATCTATGACTGCCCTGTCTTGACGTTGGATCTTTCTAGGGTGTGCTTCCATCGGCCCGTAAACTGCGACTATGGCCTCATTGGTACCCCAAACCATCCTGCATGAGCCATCTGCGACGGGAATTACACCGGTTTCGATTGATATTGGCCTAAGATCTCCTGGCTTTCTGCCGTCCATTCTCAGTCCGTTTTCATCAATCATCTGAACATCTCCGTAACCACCCACTATGCATCAACTCCTATCTTTTTGGCCTCTGAAGATATGCTATTAATCCTCTC
>DALC01000008.1:0-242 GCA_002499325.1 Euryarchaeota archaeon UBA538 | reverse complement strand
TCAGTCTGCATTTTCATTTCCCTGAGGAATGCCCCTCCTTTTCCTATGAGCTTACCTAGGAGGTGAGGATCTAATTCATCCAATGCTCCCGAACGAATCTTTCTGAGACCCATTCCCTTCATTGTGACGACACTCTGATGTGTTTCTTCAACCTCCTGAACTCTGCAAAGAATGGAGTCACCAATGTCTAATATTTTCCTTGTCCCTCCAAACTCAACCTTAGATGGGCCGAGACTCATTGG
>DALC01000069.1:6655-6952 GCA_002499325.1 Euryarchaeota archaeon UBA538 | reverse complement strand
ATTGTCAAGGTCGTTGAAGATCGTGAGGAAAAGGTCGAGACACTTCTCAAAATGAACACCGGTAGGGATGACTTCGAGATTGGCTTCGAGAATGACGATCTTACTGTAACTCTTCCAGATACCATCGCATACGATCAAAACTGGTCATACGCTAAGTTCAGCCTCGTGAGAACACTCAGAGACCATATCGGAGTGGGGACAATCGTCTTCCGAGAGGTTCACGAGCCCAGAGCAGTATCCGAAGAAGAGTGATTCACCTCTGTTAGCCTACTATCTCAGAAGATGGAACATTCATCA
>DALC01000069.1:0-6243 GCA_002499325.1 Euryarchaeota archaeon UBA538 | reverse complement strand
TTTACACACGTATTCAAGACATACGCCCTCATCCGGGTAATGTGAATAAGGTCGCATCATCAATATCCTTGTCCCTGCTGATGCTACTCAGTATAGCCTCTAGCGGTTGTATGGGGCTCGCAATGCAGAGGGAGTTGATGGAGGGGATGAGGGACGACCCCCGTGAGGAAATTGTACCCGTTGAACCCATTGTGCAAGCTCACATTTTCGCTCAGAATGAGTGTATATTGCCCGGAACTGAGAGCTACAGTCAAGAAACAGACTGCTACTCTAACGAGAGTGTGATTTTGGTCGATGAGACAGTTTCCAAGATGCTACTCGACTTCTCCGTGTCTTTTGAGTGGTCTTCAACTGTCGGAGAATTTCTGGGAAATAATACGGACGAACTCAGATTCGTTGAGATTACTCTGTTGAAACCAAATGGTGACAAGTGCTGGGAGTATCTTGCAACCAGCTCAGTGGGCCAGATGTCCTTGGAGCTTAGGAGCGAGAGTGACTGCACTATTTCCATAGGTAACTCTTCTGGTTTTACGAATGGAAATTGGGTTCTCCAAGTCAGGGCAAGGGGATATGCATTATCCGCGCCCATCGACACACTCTCGTTTGAAGACGAGTTCAGAGTCTCACTTTGGGTTACAAAGAAGTGCATTGTTTTCCCAGAAATACACGCAGATGGCGAGTGTACATTTAGCTCAGAGCTCGAATAAGGCTCGGTTGGCTATTGGATTTACTGGCGTAGCGCTTATGAGTGGTTGGTAGCTCGCCGGACTCCGAGGAATCGCTTTGGATGAGAGCCTAACCCCACTTGTACCGCTTGACACGTATGAGCAGCACGCTGTTCACATAGGCACAAATCAGAAATCTTCGGATATGAAAGCATTCTTGGATACATTCAGACAAGATGGTAGCGGACTTCACCATATTGACATTAGACAGACTGATTCCAGGATTCGCACCGTAGCTAAATTCCTAGCAAACTATGACTCCAACAGGATACTAGTAGTCAGCGCTCGTCAATACGGTCAGCGACCCGCGAGAATGTTTGCCGAAGCCATAGGAGCCAAGAGAATTGTTGGGAGATTCATCCCCGGAACTTTGACCAATCCAAAACTCAGGACTTACATTGAGCCTGAAATAATCGTAGTCACGGACCCCGCAGCCGACTCTCAGGCTTTATCCGAGGCCGTTAGTTCTGGTATGCCCGTTGTCGGAATCTGCGATGCAAACAATAGATTGAGAAATGTCGATCTAGTTTTGCCAGCCAACAACAAAGGAAGGAGATCACTTGCTCTAATTTACTGGCTTCTCGCTAGAGAGACTCTGAAGATAAAAAGTGGGATATCCGATGTAGATTGGGAACGCTCTCAGGATGTTGATGACTGGGAGTCCTCTTTCTAGATTCAAAAATATCTTTTGTTAGTTCATCTGATAACTGTAAAGCCGGTCCCGTGTCCATGGACTTCAGCCCAGTTCCTATTTCACTGGCCCCAATGGCAGGGGTAACTGATTTAGCTTACAGACTTCTTGCGAGGGAATGTGGTGCTGACTTTACTGTAACAGAGTTTACAGCTGCCTCTGGACTAACAAGGAGGAACACGTACTCCTGGCTTAAAGTCGAAACCGATCCCAGGGAAGCCCCCTTCATCCCTCAGATCTTCGGAGGAGATATTTCAGAGATGGCAAAAACAGTTGAAATGCTGGAAGATAGGGCAGACATAATCGATATTAATTTTGGATGCCCCGCACCTAAAGTCTGTAGAAACGATGCCGGGGCCGCACTCTTGAGGGACCCGGATAAGGTAGTCAATATGGTAAGGAGATGTATATCATCGACAGATGTTCCAATCTCTGTCAAGATGAGACTAGGCACGGGCTCAGGAGAAAATACCGCTCTTGAAATCTCTCAAAGATTGGCTGAAGAAGGCGTTTTGAGAATATGTGTCCATGGTAGGACTTTGAGACAGAGATACTCAGGAACAGCTGATTGGAATCAAATCAAAGAAATATCAGACTCTGTTGATATCCCTGTAATAGCAAATGGTGATGTCATAGATACTTACTCAGCCAAGGCTTGCCTCCAAGCCACAGGAGCCTCAGGACTAATGATTGGAAGAGGGGCAATAGGAAGGCCAACCGTCTTTCACGAGATAAAACAGGGGATGGGATGGTCAGTTGGAAACCCTCCATGGGGAGAAGGCAGTCCTTCGAAAGCGAGGAGATGGTGTTGGGATAGATACCTGGAATTATCCGAAGAGGTATTCGACGAATCAGGTGGAAAAAATCTCAAGAGACACGCAGTATCGTTTACCAAAGGACTTCCGGGAGCCTCAGCAATGAGAGTAAGGCTACACTCAATACAGGATAAGGAGAAACTTGGTGACGAGGTAAGTAGGTACCTTCACAATCTCGAAGAAGATGGAACTCAGTCTGAAATTGCATCTTCCAATCTCTGAGAAACTGTCTTCAGTCTTCTGAGGGTCCTATCGGCACTCCTCATCACATTCTCTGTGACCATATCCCCATCTTTGCCGGAAATCCTGAACCCATAGGGCATTCTACCTCCTAGTGTGTTGAGGAGTATTTTTTTGGAATCTAGCTCAACATCTGATAATATGCCCTCAACCTTTTCAATACTCAACGACTTACTCTTCGCACCGGAGATCAATTGGTTAGAAGTATCGGCATTAATCCTCCCCAACCCACCCCTTGTCATAAGCCACTCTTCACCTCTAGCATCAAATTGCCTCATTACTCCGATAAAGATATCCTGAGCTATCCTGTTCATCATGGGGACTCTCTGAACTAATCCGGCCGCCCTCATCTTGTCAACCGATCTACCCACTCTAGAGCGAGTCTCTCCCATCATGTCTGAAAGTCCTAGAATAGTTCTCGGATCGCTAGATGTACATAGCTCCATTAGGATTTTACTTGCTAGACTGTCTCCACTGCGCACTCTCTCTCCAGAAAGCCCCAGATCTCTAGCCAATGACTCTAGATGACCATCATCTTCTGAGATCGGGCCTGGCTCTGAAATCATTATTCTAAATTGAGGAATCTCATCTGGTGAAGTTACTTCCATCCTTTCATCAGATAGTGATATAGAACCAGAAAGCTCCTTCATCCTCAATTTTAGTACGGTTCTTGCTTCATTAGTAACTAGTTCCACGGCCGAGGAAATACTCCCTCCCCTCAGAACATGAATATGCCATCCCCTATCAGTGTTTGATGATATTAAACCACATTCTCTAAGTTTTACTAGTTGATGATGAATACCAGTTTGTGAAAGCCCAGTCACTTCACAGAGTGATTTTGCATCCCACCTCCCCAATGGCTCTTTCAGAAAAGCCTCAGTCATGATTCGATGTAGTGCACCTTGCCCCTCCTCAATACCTCCGCTCTCACTTTTCCTCCTTACCAGGCCCATTGAATCTAGGAGCCAAGCTAGTAAGACGTCAGGGTTTGTACTTCCTGTGGGCATCGGGAACTCGACCAGTCTTAGTCTGAACACAATCGTGCCCTGGGATTGGGGGTTCTATAGAATTCCCAATAGTGGTTATGAAATAAGACAATTAACAACCCTTTGACAATTACGAACAGTCTACTCTGATGTCAAGCCATGGGTACTCAACGTTGGATCTCCTCAAACCAACTAAGTGTGGAGCAAGAGATAAACCAGATTGACTTACAATCCCTCTTTTTCTCAGTACCGATATTGCTGAGTGTACAGATGCTCTGGATCTTCCAAGGTCTCTAGCTAGTTGAGCTTGAGACTTGGGCCCCTCTTCCTCGGTAAGCCTTGCTACCACCACCCTCTGAACTTCTGAGAGTCCAACAGGCATCATTGCAGCGGCCCTTGAATCATCGGTGACCCCGGTCCCCTCCAGAATCTCGACCTGTGCTGGAGCACCGAAGTAGTAGCAGGTTCGTCCGTTAACCGGTACCACTGTAACTATTCCTTCCTTGGTGAGACTGTCAAGATGGTGACGTAGTGTACCGTTTGCTGCGGATAGCCTTCTTTGAAGCTCCCTAAAGTGTATGCCAGGGGATTTTTCCAATGTCTCAATAATTCTGATTCTCAATGGGTGCTCCCAACCCGTCTCTCTGTGTGCAATCATGGTACCCTGTGCTGCCGGAAAAAGTAGTTGGAAACCACCTCCCAAACCTAGCGCGGCTCCTCCCAATGCACTGATTGAGTCCACGTACCATGGGCGAGTAGCCTTCCATTGGTCTAACAGCGCCATAGTTTAGTTGGTTAACATGCGGGGTTTTAATGATGTGTCTTAATGCTCACATGAATTCGTATATGAGGACCTCACTTGGGGCCCCCAATTTTACCATTATGTATTTTCATATAGGCCACTAGTGGTGAAAGTAGTTTGCCTGCCCTTCTGCCGTGCTCAGTGAGACTGTATGTTACTCTAACTGGCGGACCGTTTTCGACTAGTCTCTCCACCAAGCCGAAGTCCACGCATGTTGTCAGTTTATCAGATAGTGTGCGACTACTTATTCCCCTAAGCAAACTCCGCATCTCGTTAAATCTACGATCTCCAGCGATGTACAGAGTGGCCAAAATCTCAGTGGTCCATCTCGAGCTGAATACTGAGAATGCATCAACTGCAGAATCTACTTCCCAACCAATATCGAATTCTTCGTCGTTATACTTAGAAAACAACGTACGTATTTCCTTACCAAGAAGCATCACTTCATCAACCTGCTTCTCAACCTTTCTTATGTCTCTTTTTGTTAACCTAAGTGGCTCCCCTGGCATAGTATCAGGTATTCCACAAGGTATCTAGTGTATAAAATGCACCTACGTGTAATCGCCATCACTGTGCCAATCAAATAGTAGATTCGAGAGGTCGGTGTGAAATCTACACCAGTAGGAGGCAACAAGAATGGATAAATTTCTAGAACAATGGATTGAAGAAACGATTGGAGAACAAGATATATCTGGAGAGATGCATAATATTAGTGTCAGGTCGATACTTTTCGCGATTATAGCAAACTACAGGGCCCCAGCTTGGGTCCAGTCGCCACTGAAGAATCTCTAGGATGATTTGTACTTTGGACGTCTTCCCTCAATAAGAGCACTGAGCCCTTCCTGTGCGTCTTCTGTACTGAATATCTCTTCCAGTTTTTCTAGCTCGAGCTTAAGGCCATCCTCCAAGGAGGAACCAGTTCTTACATCGGAAAGTAAACCACTCGCTACACTGAGTGCTATAGGGGCTACTCTTGATAGGGATTTTATCTGTCTTGAAACTCTGGGATTCTCTGGGTCAAAGTTTTCGGGTACCTTTCCAGAAATTAACGACTCAATATTCTCATCAGAATAGAAGTCTTTCGCGAAGAGGGCTACTTCGCTATCATAGTTCAACGGTTTTCCGGGATACTTCTGGTCAGGCTTTTTGCCCACTAGAGAAGACACAGTATCTTCTACATCGGAAGACTCTACTTTATGCGTCAGCAGACCTAAATCGAGTGCTGTCGAGGAATCTAGGAAGTTTCCAGCAAGAACTGCATATCTGGCGCATTCAACACCGCAGATCCTCGCAGTTCTCTGAGTTCCTCCAAGGCCAGGATAGATTCCTATCGATGTTTCTGGAAATCTGAATTGAGTCCTCCTAGTGCCAATCCTGTAATCACAGGAAAGCGCCAATTCAAGGCCTCCTCCCAGCGCTAATCCCGTCGTTAGGGCAATAGTTGTCTTCTCGCATTTCTCGATACTATTGAAAACATCATGCCCGTAGGATGTGAATTCGTATATATCTTGAAAAGAGTCATCCCTGAGCTTGTCCACGAAGAATTTTACATCTGCTCCTGCAACAAAGGCTTTGCCAGCCCCCTCAAATACAACCGTGGATATGTCTCCTCTGGAATTGATTTGATCCATAATCTCCCCGAGTTGGGAAACAAGACTAACATTTAGAGCATTCATCGCCTCTGGACGATTCAGTCTGACTCTTGCAATTTCGCCTTCTATGGTTAAATCAACATAAGAGAACTCGAACTCCTCAGTTCTATCGGAGAACCACCTCGGAAGCTCAATTTCAGCCATTTGCGAATAATTTTGAGCCATCCTCGAGGCTTCACTGACTCCTATTTCATTAGCGATCTCGAACGGTCCTTTCGCCCATCTCAAACCAACCTTAGCTCCTCTGTCAACATCTTCCATTGAGCATACCTCCTCCTCAACAATCTGAGCAGAAACAGAAAAAACCTGTCCCAGAAGCCTCTCGGAAATTA
>DALC01000022.1:14230-22098 GCA_002499325.1 Euryarchaeota archaeon UBA538 | reverse complement strand
AACGGCAGTGTAAACCGTCCCGCATAGTCTAGGACATCTTGACGGAACTCTTCCAGGGTCATCGAGTCGTATATGTCATGGACTAGATCCATTTCTCGTGATTCTTCAAATGAGAATTTTCTCCCAGTCACCATTATCTCCATGGCCTTTGCCTTTCCGACCAATCTAGACAAACGAGCAGTCCCGCCAGTTCCTGCGAGGACTCCCAGCGCCACTTCGGGTAGACCAACCTGAAAGTTCCCCTTTCTGGCGACTCTGATATCAGCCGCCATAGCAATTTCGAGACCCCCTCCTACAGTGTGGCCGTTCAGTGCGGCTATCACGAGCTTGGGGGTCTGCTCTAATCTTGACAGAGTCTCATTAGCATGAAGACAGAAGAAATACTTGTATCTTGGACTCAATTTGTTCAGATACTTGATACTGGCACCAGCAGAGAAGAACTTTTCACCATAGCCTGTGATTAGAATAACAGAGACATCATCGTCAAATCTTGCACTCAGTATCGCATCATCAATATCATGCCACATTTCTCTGGTGTAGGTATTAACTGGGGTTTTACCCTCTGCAAGAGGATCGCCAGCAGAGTCAGAACACAGCTCTATTATGGCTATACCGTTTTTGGTTACTCCGTAGTTCACCAGCTTATTCTTCATCGGCTCAAGTTCGGGCCATGACGTCATGTCCTTTCCAATGGGGGTGGCCATATCAATCAAACGGAGAGCTCCGGTGAGTCAAGCATCGCTATCTGGGAAAGATACGGAACCTCCCGTTCTCTTTACTTCCTTCCACTGCTCTCCAATTTCAACAGCCTCGTTACTCTGTTCCCAAGAGTCTCTTCTCAGTGATCTACGGAAAGGCATCCTTGTTACCATCCTTCCATCGGACATCCTTTTCCTCTTGAGCATGAATATTTTCGCAATTGGCCAAATCATCTTTCTGATTATCCCGGGAGTGTATACCCAGCGCATAAATTCCAAACCATCCCCCTTCCTTTCTTGATCCCTCATCCAATATTCTGCAACCTTTTTGAATCCTCTATCGCCAATCCTATTCATGAGGAATCGATTAGTGGCACTGACCTTTATCAGTGGAACCAATTGCTTCCTAATTTCTTCTTCATAGTCACATTCGCCGAGTATTGATTTTGCTGCAAGAGTTCCGCTGGTTATGGCATATCTCATCCCAAAACCCCACATAAAATCTTGAAGTCCACCCGCCTCTCCAACGTAATATCTACCCTCATGGAGATACCTATCAGGTATGGAAAAATCCCCTTTCCCTCCGACTCTCTTAATCGGTTTCCTATTCAATTCATAATGCTGCTCATACCATGCTATAGTTTCATTGAGGTATCTCCCACTCTTCTTTTGTTTTCTCCAAAGACAAGTACAAATGAGTCCAATACCATCAATGATAATTAGGTAAGAGTAAGCTCCCGGGGCCAGTTTATCATTGAGCTGGAAGGAGACGTGATTCGGATGATCTGTATGAAAAACCTCTCCAAATGCTACAGCACTGGATTCCTTTGGTCCTGCCGCAATAATCTGACAATCCTGAGGATCCCTCTTTGAGTTGTAATGTAATCTAGCCCCTGCAGCAATTGCCATTCTCTTGAAGGCCTGATCTATACAATGATCATCAGTTCCCCTCTCGACTACCCTGAATGCAATACCTTCTGTTCTTGGTTGCGTAATCACATCATCTGGGTGTATGAGATCAACCACACTGAAAGCATCAGATTTGAAAGACTCAGGATCTAGACCCCAATCACGCATGTCTTCAAAAAAGTCATTTCCTGTTGTCCAATTTTCAAGTCCTTGGAAGTCTCCATCGAATCTCGCACCGCTGTCCGCTCTGATTTCGTGAACATGAACTTCAATACCCGCTTTAGCCAATATAGTAGCGGCGGATAGTCCCGAAAGGCCAGCTCCCAAAATGTGTACGGCTCCGCTTTCCACGAATATCCGACTTATGTCATACGCTTCAACAGTTGGGTTCCATCCGCCTAATTCAAGTCGAGTAAGGGGATGCGCAACTATGTCAGTGCATATTTCAGTTGAGGCAGAGGCTCTCAATCCAGACTCTCTAAGGACAATTCTGGAAACCGAAGATTGCGGGAGTATTGTCTCATTTATCGGAATCACTAGGGGGCAGGAGCGTGGCTCTAAGGTGGAGAGATTAGAATTTGATCACTGGGGAAAAGAGCTACCCGTTGTTCTTGAGCAAATTGGAACTAATGCTATTTCGGAGTTCGATATTAACTCAGTAGTAATCGCACACAGAGTAGGATCTGTATTGCCATCGGAACCCATAGTTTGCATACATGTCGCATCACCTCACAGAGCTCCAGGATTTGAAGCATGCTCGTGGATAATGGATGAATTGAAGTCACAGGCCCCCATATGGAAGAAAGAGATTACATCAGACGGGGAGTCTTGGAAGTCCGGCTTGGGCTGAATGGTAAATTCATGCAAACACGGGCCTCCAGATTACATATTAGTAGGCCCCCCCTCCCGGTATTGGTAATATGGTTGAAAAAGGAGTTGGCATTGTCGATGTTGGCTCCAAGAAGATGATTTTCAGGGAAGCCAAAGCCACGGGAATCGTCAGACTTTCCAAGGCCAGCCTGAATATTGTCACCAATGGTAAGTCGATTAAAGGAGACGTTAGAGAAGCATCTACAGTTGCGGCTATTCAAGCTGTCAAAGAGACGCCTCGGATGATACCTCACTGCCACACAGTTCCAGTTGAGGGGTGTTCAGTTCAATGGGAGATTGAGCCATCTGGTTTGAGGTGTACCGTGATAGTGAGCACACACTGGACGACAGGAGTAGAGATGGAGGCCCTATGCGGGGTAAGTGCGGGACTTCTCTGTGCATTCGATATGCTCAAATCAACCGAGAAAGACTCAAATGGACAATATTTGGATACATCTATCGAAGGAATTAGAGTTTTGCACAAGAAGAAGGGTGAGCCGCACAATTGAATGACCAGTTACTCTTCGGAGGTGTATGGCGACAACAAATCTAACGGATTTCTTCCTTCAAGCCACTGAGGCCGCTGCGGTTGCCGCCTCTCCTTGGAGGGGCAAAGGGGACGGCAAGGCGGCCGATGGCGCCGCCGTAGAGGCAATGAGGGCCGTCTTCGATAAAGTTCCATTCGATGGTAGAGTGGCAATTGGTGAAGGAGAGAGGGATGATGCTCCTATGCTTTGGATTGGCGAGCCTCTCGGATCAATGCAAGGAGTATCTGGAGCCCCAAGGATAGATATCGCCGTAGACCCCCTGGAATGTACCAATCATGTAGCGAACAATCTCCCTAATGCTATGGCAGTGTTGGCTGCAGCTCCGAGGGGTTCACTCTTGCATGCTCCAGATTGTTACATGGACAAAATAGCTGGCTCCAAGGAATTACTCGGGGAATTGAGTCTCGATGCTGAGACTTCTTACAATTTGGAATCAGCCTGCAGTATCTTGGAAAAGGCCCCCTCTGAACTCAATGTGGTGGTAATGGACCGTCCTAGACATGTTGATCTAATCAGGGATATCAATGACTTTGGATCAAATATCATAAAGATTGGAGATGGAGACGTCTCGGCCGCGCTGAACGCAGCGGATCCGGAATCTGACATCGACTTACTAATGGGAATAGGGGCCGCTCCAGAGGGAGTCATTACTGCAACAGCCTTGAGGGGCCTCAATGCTACCTTTCAAGGAAGATTGGTTTTCAAGAATGAAGGCCATAGGGAGAGGGCTGAAAGGATGATTGAGGGAGATGTTGAGAGACTTTGGGATAGAGACGATCTATGTTCATCTGAAGACTCCATATTCATTGGTTCGGGGGTTTGTGATGGAAGAACCAAGGGAGTGGAATTCCATCAGGACGGCAAAGCATCAGTGCACTCAGAAATTATTGATGTATCCTCTGGGATTCACAAATTCGTATCATCTACGAGAAAATTCTAGGCCCTGCCAACTAATCCTTCCAACGATGGATTAATTTCTCATCACTCACTCGATGTAATTGGTAGCGGATATGGATAAGCAACTTCTTGAGAAGACAGCAAGGGAACTAGTGGCATCTGGGAAAGGCATTCTTGCCGCAGATGAAAGTAATGGGACGATGTCCAGTAGACTGGAGGCTGTTGGTATCGAACCATCTCCAGATGCTAGAAGGATGTATAGGTCCAACATATTCTCAACTGAGGGATATGAGTCAGCAATAAGTGGAGTCATTCTGTTCGATGAGACAATTAGACAGTCCATGGACGATGGAACCCCTATTCCAGAATACCTTTCCAGCAGAGGCATATATCCTGGCATCAAGGTCGATACTGGGGCTAAGGACCTTGCTAACCATCCAGGTGAGAAAATCACAGAAGGCCTAGACGGGCTCAGAGACAGATGTGCTGGATATTTCTCTATGGGCGCAAGATTTGCTAAGTGGAGGGCAGTTATCAGAATTGGACAAAATATGCCTAGTGACGCTAACATCTCTACGAATGCACATGCTCTGGCCAGATATGCTTCGATTTGCCAAGAACAAGGACTAGTGCCCATAATCGAGCCCGAGGTCCTCATGGAAGGGAATCACACTGCGGAGAGATGCTTTCAGGTTACTTCTGAAATACTTTCACAAACTTTCAAGGATTGTAAAAAACAAGGCGTTCACCTTCCAGGGACTCTACTCAAGCCGAACATGATAATGTCTGGAAAGGAATGCGATGAACAGATTTCCAGGGAAGAGGTAGCTAATCTTACCGTCAAGTGCCTTTCCATGAATGTTCCAGAAGAGGTCGAGGGAATCGTCTTCCTTTCCGGGGGCCAATCCGATGAAGACGCCACTGCTCATCTTAATTTGATGAACTCAATGGCCACGGAACATCCATGGCAGCTATCCTATTCATACGGGAGGGCACTGCTTGCACATGCCTTACGGAATTGGGCTGATGGTTCTCCAGAGGATAGTCAGAACGCCTTTGCCCACCGAGCGGAAATGAATAGCCTCGCTCGTAGTGGAGATTGGGTCGCAGATTTGGAATCTTGACATAGTAATATCTATGGCACAGAATCCAAGAACTTACGTACTTGACGGGGAGGATCAACTCTCTCCTTCGAGGACTCCTGGCCTAAGTTGCCAGACGCATATCTCATACCTACCAGACAGGGCACCACCTCTCTTGGTTGTTGCGACTTTCATGATATCCTTATCCTTTGATAGAACATTTCCAAGCTGCTGAGGTGTAGTCCCATGCCTCATGGTTGTGTTCACATGTTCTAGGATTTCAGTGGTATTGGCCTCTCCTCTAGAATGCAGGAATTTCTTGATTTTTTGCCTAAGTCTTGTAGTTCTCATTTTTTACTCCTCCTTGATGGGCTTTGCACGCTCATGATGAGCTACCCATTCTTCAGTTGCCCATTCTGAAAGTGGGTACTCGCGACCAGAAATGCCGCTCCTCCTTATGGTGCCGATCCTAACTATTGAGCTGTCAGACTCTAGTACTCCAGAAATGTCAGTTTGCATGTTTGCAAACTCTGACTTTTCCTCTAACCAGTTAGCTATTTCAGCAGTATTTCTTGGTCTCTGGGATACGAACTTTCTGATCATTTTTCGGACATTATCCGATGTCATACTATTCCGTCTCTCCTGATTCCCGGTCCCCGTTGCTTACCCGATGTATACAGGATAGCAGACACTGATATAACCGTTCTGTACGATATAACCAACTTTAGTTACCTATCATCACGGTAAATTACATAATAATGATGTAACTATTCGGTGTTGAAATGGAACCGACCAATTCTCCACAAGAAATATGTAATAAAATGTAACAATTCAGATTATTTTATTACAAATAACCAATGTGGAATGATTCAATGGTGGTAAATGATGTCGGATGATTCCAAATTCAATGCGAATTTAGACGAATCTGTATCTCCGTCAAAAATCAGAAGTAGGAATAAGAGGAGAATCTTGGGGTTCCTATCCGAGGGTAGATCTACAGTTGGCGAAATTGCAAGCGCGACCGGAATCAGGGTCCCTCATGCTTCTGCAGAAATTAGAAGGTTGAGAAACGCAACACTGGTAGACAGTGATATGCCCGCCGGAACTAGAGGTGCTAAACTACATCTCACTGAGGCTGGATGGTTAGCCATCAAGTCTGATGAACTAGCTTTAGCCGCTGAAGCTCTTCCTATTTCGAGAGAAGAGGGTAACTATTGCATACTTTTCCGTGATGGACCGAATCTCCTATTGGGATTGTTAGTGCAACCTTCTTCCCCATTGATTCCAATTCCCGATAGGCCACCCCCGGAAAAGGAAGTGAATCACTTTTCCAGTGGAATCGAAGGGGTTCCTTGGAGCTGGGCTGTATTGAAAGAAAGAACTCCAAGATGGATCGATCTCACAACCAATGAATACAGAATTTCTCCTCCTGTATACGACAAAGGGAAAATTGAGACTTTCTCTGAGAGTGAATCCATCATTGGCATAGTTAGAGCCAAGCTATTAGATGAGGAACGGCCGATTGCTGTAGCACCCGGGAAATGGTTCTCAGGACCCATCCATAGACCTAAGCCCCCTCTCCCAGAATCATCAATGCATAGGGGGCAATGGATTCTTGCTAGATGCCACGAGTTAGCTCCGGATATCAGGCCTGTTTCTCCAGTGGTTGCCGTGGCATCTGAAAGACTGCCCCGATCTATGCTCCTCAAGGCATCTAGGCAGGGGTCATTGATTATTGCCGATCTCAGTGGATTTGAGTCGGAGGGGGAGAAGTACCCTATTGAAACTCTGGAACACTGGGTTTCTGTAGCTCATCCTCGTCTTTCCGAATCAGAGAGGTCGAGAAGATGTCAAGCGCTGAAGGACAGAGTATCCGGAGTGAGGAGGGCTAGAACTGAAGACTCCACATGGAGAAGATTCAGACAAGACTGGGGAAATTCAGAATTTTCATCCTCAGACGTCCTGCCAAGATTATTGGACACCAGAGGGCTCGGTAAAGCGGCCTCAGAGTCACTAACGAGATGGGCAATTTCAACCCAAGAAAACCACCCACTGGTTATCGATATACCAAAAGAATCCTCCAAAGATCTACTTAATTTGGTATGTTCTAGTGAGAATCTCAGGATGGCATTAGTCGAAAAAAACCTCCAAATATTTTCTAACTTAGATACTCTGACAACTGATCCACTGAGGCCATTGCCCTGGATGAGTTTGAGGACAAGTGGCGGAAAGCAAATGCCCGTGAGAATTGTTGATCCTGTCCTACACACCCCTGATGCATATGATACAACAATCACCGGTAAGAAGAATATCCATATCAGTGCTGAGCTAGAAAGCTTAGTCTCCACAATTGAAGATCAGGAATATAAATCAATTATCAAATCCGCATTATCCCAGTTTCCTGAGGGAAACGAGGACTGGGCAAATAGGATGGAAGCCAGATATCCAATTGCATCATGGATAGCATCAACACCACGTTCTAGATGGCCTAGATGGCAGAGGCTAAGCACAAGACTCGATCCTGAATGGCTTTCGATACTAGATTTTGATTTCCTACCCTTGGAAGGACTGTCCGAGGTTGCTGATGTCGCACCACAATCTGTCTTGGATGTGTTCTCTGTAGAGTTTACCAGACTTCTTCGGTCCGATCGGAATTCAGCACTTAGGTCTAGACCCACCATAGACTCGATGAATGCTTCCAAGGGGTCGTCCTGGGTCGCTTCACAGCTATTGGCCAACTCAGCGTGGTTACCCGAATCCATGCATAATGATCTATTAGATTGGGCATTAGAAGTATGGTTAGCTAATCCTCCCTCTCGCTCTGTAGAGACTCTACAAGGATTACTATGGCTAATTTCTTCACG
>DALC01000022.1:12031-13820 GCA_002499325.1 Euryarchaeota archaeon UBA538 | reverse complement strand
TGACCATGATATCAAAACATGGTCCATAATGAATAGATTAATGGCTAAGCAGGAAGATCCTACGATTGAAAATGTAGAGCAGATAATCACTACACTACCCCTAGAATGGTGGATGCATATTTCATCTGATTTACTGGAATGGGCGCTCCAAGATGATAGAATATTTTCTTGGCTTATTACCAGAGAAATACCTTGGCCAGCAGCAGTCTTGAGGCCAATTGGTGAAAAATGCGAATTCCCTTTCAAAGGTGAATTGGAATACCTTGGATGTAGCCCTAAAATCAGGGGCCTGTTATCTCGTAGATTCAGAGTAAGGGAAGATATTCCAAACGAAGCGCAACCCTTGATTGATCTTCTCGAGTCCCTAGATGCTGTTAACGAGAACAGGGCCCCGAGGATTGGCAAGACTCATCCCCTGGTAGGTTGGTTGGCCCAACCCCTAGATAAATGGCCAAATTTCACAACCCCTTCGATGTTACAGGGAGATAATAATGTGGCTGGAAGACTACTCAGGGGAATATCCGGATTTCATGAAGGCCTGTTGTCAAAAATAGCATTCGAATAGTGCCACTAGACCGTGGGGTTCATTTCCTACTCCGGATGCGGAGAAACGCCCAACGGCAACACCGTGTTGACAAAGCCCCCTCGCCGGAGGTTGAGGATGAAACATGGTACCACGTTTGGGTAGCCATCTGTCGAAGACCAGTGAGATCGTCTAATGACGAAATGAACACTGGCGCAAATCAGGTGGCCGGACCGTGTTAGGTCCCCTGAGGACCCATTGGGGATGAATCAAGGGACTACCCCATTGTCCGACAGACGTCCCGGGGTGGGTCAGGCGCCCGAGCTAGGCTGTGAAGGCCGCCGTTACGCCCCGGGGCACACATTCTTCCAAAGCCCTCAAGACTCTCAACTCTAGCAGGGTATCGATGAAGCCCCTAGGTTTAGTGGGAGGGACCTTCGATAAATTCCACATAGGGCATCAAAAATTACTAGAAATCGGTCTCAAAGAATGCCATGAACTTGAGGTGTGGATGACAAGCGATATTCTTGCATCAAGAAAAGATCGAAGAATAGACTCATGGGCCGATAGAAAAAAACTCATTATGAGCTCCATCCACCCTGACTTACATGCTAGAATATCATTCCACACTCTTGAAGACGCATTTGGTCCTGCACCTACCCATGAAGTTGCAGAAGTAATTATCTGCACTCCTGAGACAATCTCAAACTGTGAGGAGATCAACGCTATACGTGCTAATAATGAATTGAAACCACTTCAAACAATAATTGTTAATCCGGTGTTGGATAGCAACGGAAAAGTTGTTTCTAGCACGAGTATAAGGATGGGTATCACAGATAGGGATGGTAAGTCTTGGTTAAATGAGCAAATTGGCAAATCAAAAATATCTCTCAATTCGACAGTAGAGGCCATGTTGAAGAGTCCATTTGGAACTTTGGTAGAGGGTAATGAGAATGAACCTAAGATTGCTATGATGAATGTTCTAGATAGAATATCAGGAGAACCAGGACCGATAATAGCTGTGGGAGATGTAACAGTCAAAACTATGCAGGATCTGAATAAACCTGCGGATATTGCAATAATAGATGGAATGACAAAACGTGAGAGATGGGAACAAGCATCAGAAATAGAAGAGAATCAGTATGACTATGTTTTGAAGTGTAAAAATCCAGCAGGCTCAATTACTCCGGAATTGTACCGTTGTTGCTCTCAGGCATTGATTAAATTTGGATATAATGAAAATGAACAAAATACAGAATCCACGAT
>DALC01000022.1:10620-11664 GCA_002499325.1 Euryarchaeota archaeon UBA538 | reverse complement strand
TCCTCTCGCCCCAATAGGGTCAGTTATACTATATGGTCAGCCGGGCCGAGGGGTTGTCATCAGATTCACTGATTTAGATTCAAAATCAAGATGCAGGGAATTGCTGGACTCTATGGACATAGACTAAGATTAGTCCTAATTGGCGGAGCTCTCTAGAAGTCCCACCCCAACTCCGAATGAGACTAGAACAACGGCGACAGAATAGACCCCGGGGTCCACCCAGGTATTCTCCACTATGCTCCAGATTAGATAAAAAATCACTCCAAGTGCAACAAGCCAACTAGAAATCAGTTTGTTGGAACCGCCTTCTGAAGAGAACAGGGAACTGACAACACACTTTGGTAAACTGCTCAGCCAACCAGAAAATCCTGACTCATGGGCGACATTCATCCCCCTAGCGCCTAGTCCAATGATTATCAAGCCCACTAATCCGAATAAGACATCATCCATCACGAAAGCCATGTCTGTTGTTGACGACTCCCTAACGCCCGTGAAAAAGTCAGTCCACAGTACCTTTCTGCCTTCTGAGTACGCGCCTATTGAGATATTTACAACTGTAAGGAAAACTATCCAGGATCCCAGCAGTGTTAATGCGGCTGACATGACCTTACTAGGGCGTGTTAAAGAATCCATCCACTCTGAATTAGTCATGTTTCAACGCCCCGGGGACCTAGGACTTCTGTATAATCATTGTCTGAGAAGCCAGAAATCATAATCGGCTTTGAAGAGCGTATTTTTCTTCGGCAGCCTGAGCGATTAGTGGCTCAGATTTACTAAGAGTCAGGATCACATCAATTCCACTTGGAATCGCGGAATTTACCTGCTTACTCCTTCCACCTCTTCCCTTGCTGACGTTTCTAGCCATAATCATCCCAAGGGTATCTAGCTCATTGAGAAGTGAAGAAATACGTCTAGCAGTTAACGGCTCTATACCGATTTTGAGACACGCGTCTGAATAAGTTCTGTAAACTTCCCCCGTACTGATATTTCTTAGGCCATTCTCTTCATTTAGCTTGATGGAGAATAGCACTATTTTCTGATGCA
>DALC01000022.1:7914-10212 GCA_002499325.1 Euryarchaeota archaeon UBA538 | reverse complement strand
AATATGGCCTTGTTGTTCAGCCTTCTGAACTGAAATTCTGAGCAGATCCAATGCTCTCCTGGCATCTCCGTGTTCTTGTGCGGCCAATGCCGAGCAGAGTTCTATTACTCCTCCATCAAGGGAATTCTCCCTAAGTCCGAGATGCGTTCGTTCCTCGAGAATATCCTGAATCTGAGTCGCTCCATATGGATGGAAAACCAAGTCTTCCTGACTCAATCTGGAACTTACTCTTGGATCAAGATGCTGGGTGAAATGCAAGTCATTACTAATCCCAATAATACAACATCTGGATGATTTCAAAATCGTATTGAGATTAGTGAGATTATACAGGATTCCATCTCCAGCTCTAGCTACCAGGTTATCTATCTCATCGAGAACAATAATGTGGACGCCCCCTTCTCTATCCATCCTCGAGACTAGAGCGTCCAACACCCTGTCTGTTGGCCATCCTGTAAATGGAATAGGCGAGTCCCCCCTCCTAGAAAGATGAGATGCTACATTCTGAACTACTCTGTATTTTGTATCTATATTTCGACAATTTATCTCGTAACTGAATACCGGCTCACCCATCTCTCTGCCCTTGTCAAGTAGCTGAGACAGAACATATCTGGTGACAACAGTCTTACCCGAACCAGGGACCCCATACAGTAGCATATTAGAGGGAATGTGTCCGTTTAAAGCATCCACTAGATTCCTTACCAGAGATTCTATCTCTACCCCGCGATGAGGGAGGCTGTCTGGCTCAAAGGCATGATCAAAGATTTTCCTATCGATGAAAAGACTTTCCTGACCAAGAATCTTCTCGAAAATGTTTCCCTCCATTTCTTAACACTCCTAATCATTCCACTTCCACACCTCTCATGCCCCCCATCCGAGCAGTTGATTAGTCAACGCGGAGTTAGAGCGAGCAAGACCGACATAATAAGACTCTCTGAAGAATTAGGCTTTATGCCATCTTTATCGGATAGTAGTAATGTATGGTTTACTTTCTACACCTGTGATATTTACATGAACTTGATTTACTTGCAGTGCAACGAAAATAATTATTTTCATCAGATGTTATTATTGCACTTAGAATAAAATAAGAATCACAAACTGGTATTATGCTTATTGTATTATTGGCCTACCAAATTAAATTATCAATTAAGCCATGAAACATTAATTCCTTTCTTGCCAATCTATCAAATTACTATGTATAGTATATATGCTAGTTATTTTTTTTAATTTTTTCTTATAACTTCAAATGAGCCATCTTCATTAACAATCAAGCTATCTCCGTCTTCTAACTGGCAGATAGTTTCAGGAAGATCTGGAATCTCAAACCCTTCATCAAAACCTTTCCCAGAAGAGTAATTGTGAGTAACTAAAATCTTGGCGTGAGAGTTCCTAGAAGCTAACAATACAACATCAGAAGGACGATGATGATGGGGGAATTCGCCAATGTCAGGCATCCCCATCTCGACCACTATCACATCTGCCCTCTTAGCTCGATTATCAATCTCATCACATGGCCCAGAGTCCCCACAGTGCAATAGTCGAAAGCCAGATTCATGCACAAGTTCGTAACCATGGGGGTCAGTATCTGGATTATGAATAACAGGGAACCTGTTGAACTTCCATCCGGTATCACCTATCTCATCATGCTCTGACTCATGCCATTCAATAATATGATCTAGAGACTCGAGACTTCCCGGGAACCCTAATTTGCATAGACTCTCGAGAATGTTAATTCCTCCTGGCCTTAGATATATATCCAAACCGGCTTCTCCTCCCCTGTCAGAGATGTACTTCCTGTCGAGCATCAAGAATGGGAATCCAAAATTATGATCTCCATGCCAATGTGTAAACAAGATATGTTTGATGTCGCTACCCGAAATTCCATATCTTCTCAGCTGGGTAAGAAGCGTTGGAGGGGTATCAATGAGTATGCAATCGTCTATAAGTGCCAAGGCATGCATCCTCCCACGTGGTGAGAAAGCATTCCCTGTTCCTAGGAAATCGACTCTTGGCATGCCATTGCGAGTACGCTACATGACTTGACCCCATCGCCTTCTTTGCACTCTGCAGAGATCTCTCATTGCATTTATTCATAAACGAGTAATATCCCGCCGGGATGAGGGATATAGTGTCCGAACCCCGTTCTATTCTCATTCTGTATGGTTCCCAATCCGGAAATTCCGAAGAGCTAGCCGAACAAGCAGGAAAAGCTTGTACAAATCATGGCCTCAATGCTTCTGTAAAAGCTATGGATGAAATTCAAATTAATGATTTGACTAATCAAAAGAGAGTCCTAATCTA
>DALC01000022.1:5020-7538 GCA_002499325.1 Euryarchaeota archaeon UBA538 | reverse complement strand
GCCGCCAATGGAGGCGCGATCTCAGACTTGAAGGGTCTAAATTTCTCGGTACTGGCTTTGGGGGATACGTCGTACGATTTATTCTGTGAGTCAGGAAAGGAATGGGATTCTTGGTTTGAGAATATGGGCGCTAACAGAGTTCATCAGAGGGTAGATTGCGATGTTGACTATGAGGGGCCAGCCGCTGAATGGACAGCAGCCGTATTGCCACTAATGGCCGCAATTGAAGACGACCCAATAGAGGAAGACAATGACTCTTCATCTACTACGGTGACTTCGATTTCAGAAGCTTCTGATGTAGAAGTCTCTAAGAAATCAGAGAAATCACAGTGGACTGCTAAAAATCCATACTCAACCAAGATATCTGAAAATTATGTCCTAAACGGAGAGGGGTCGGGTAAGGAGACGAGGCATATTGTATTCCAATTGGGGGATTCAGGACTTAACTACAAGGCAGGAGATGCACTAGGAGTTGTTCCACGAGGGCCTCCAGAAGTAGTTCAAGAAATACTTTCCATTACTTCTCTAACCGGTGAAGAGATTGTTGAAACACATGCTGGTGAATTTAGCCTAAGGGAGGCTCTGACGGATAAGTATGAGGTCCACAGGGTATCTAAGAAATGGATTGAGTCCCTCGGCCCTAGGCTGGTGTCATCTTCTTCAAGTATTGATATCAAAATAGTAAGTAGGACAAGATCCTCATCCAGAAATGGAAACATAATCATGGAATGGGCCGGTTCCGGAGAAGACGACGATGTCCCTGAACAATATGTAGAAATTGGCATACCGTCAAATCCCTCGGAAGCTCTCTGGCGTGAATTGACATCAGATCCTAAAGCAATGGAGGACTACATGTGGTCTCGAGATTATGTCGACGCCCTATCTGACTTTGGTCACATTGGATTCACTGCACAACAGCTTGTCGAGGGGATGGATAGACTAAAACCAAGATTGTACTCTATAGCCAGTAGTCCAGATCATGAACCAGGAACTGTGCATCTAACTGTAGGGATAGTCAGATACAATCATCATGACAGGGATAAAACTGGACTTTGTACAGGTTTCCTGGCAGATAGATGTGAGGTCAATGAGACAGATATTGGAGTTTTCATGTCGCCTACAAGATCCTTCGTTCTCCCTGAAGTAGGTTCAGCCGATGCAATCATGGTAGGGCCAGGTACGGGAATTGCTCCATTCAGGGCGTTTCTACAACAAAGAGATATCAATGGAGATACAGGTAGGAATTGGTTATTCTTCGGCGATTGGACAGAAGATGGAGAGTACTACTATCGAGATGAGATGGAATCATGGAAAGAGAGAGGGGTACTTGATAGGCATGATTTAGCATGGTCCAGACAGGGCTCCGAGAAAGTGTATGTCCAGCACCTGATGAAGAAGAATGGCGAAGAAATATGGAATTGGATAGATGGAGGAGGCTACTTCTATGTTTGCGGAGATAAGAATTACATGGCCAAAGATGTGCACTCAACACTGATAGAGATCTGCTCCGAGCATGGAAAAATGTCTCCAGAAGAAGCAAAGGAATTTGTAGAATCGACACTAATGAAAACCCAGAAAAGATATCTCAGAGATGTTTACTGAGGGCTTAAAATCAACACAATCTTCCGATTCAATGATAGGGCAACCGTTACAGCGTTGTCTCGATGTTTAGGAGGGTCCTCATCGCAAACAGAGGGGAAATAGCCCTCAGAATTCTGCGCTCATTACGTACCATGGGTATCGAAGCCGTCGTAATACACGGGAAAGAGGACAGACTATCACTGCCAGTCAGACTTGCTGATGAGGCGGTTTACATCCCACGTTCTGATCCACTAGCTTCGTATTTGGATATTGAGGCTATAGTGGAAGCGGCTAAGGAAGTCGGGGCAGACGCCGTGCACCCCGGTTATGGGTTTCTGGCTGAAAACCCAATCTTCGCTGAAAGATTGGAAGAGGAGGGGATTACTTTCATTGGCCCTAGTGCAGATGTTCTAAGGCTTCTTGGAGACAAGATAGCCGCCAGAGATGCCATGGTCAGATCCGGTATTCCAGTTGCCATTGGTTCAGATGGTCCGGTATCAGATCCAGAAGAAGCATCAATCCAAGCGACACAAATAGGGTATCCTGTGATAATTAAAGCAGCCGCAGGAGGAGGGGGTATTGGAATGCAAGTAGTCGACTCACCGGATGATTTCGACAAGGCATTGAGAATTTGTCAAGGAAGAGCACTTTCAGCATTCGGAGACGATAGAGTATTTCTCGAAAAATTCATACAAGGAGCACAACATATTGAGTTTCAAGTAATAGGAGATGGAGAAAAGGCAATACATCTAGGAGAGAGATTTTGCTCTATTCAGAGGAGGCATCAGAAGATTTTGGAAGAAGGCCCCTGGCTATCTGAGGAAGTCAGAGAGGAGCTCGGTTCAAAGGTCGTCGCAGGAGCCGAAGCCGTTGGTTACAAGGGGCTAGCCACATTCGAGTTTCTCAGAGATTCCAATGGGGATTTCTATTTCCTCGA
>DALC01000022.1:0-4631 GCA_002499325.1 Euryarchaeota archaeon UBA538 | reverse complement strand
TAAGGGTAGCGGCAGGAGAAGGAATCCCCATTAATCAGAACGATGTAAGAATTAGGGGGCACGCGATACAGACTCGAATAAATGCTGAGAATCCACTGACTCTGGCTCCTTCACCAGGGAGGCTCTGGGAATGTCATTGGCCAAGTGGCCCTGGGGTTAGGGTAGATTCCCATGCTCACACTGGATACGATATGCCTGCCTCATTCGATTCCTTGTTGGCTAAGGTAATTGTTTGGTCGCCAACTAGGTCCGATGCGATTTCCAGAATGAAAGCCGCTCTCAGTGAAACCATGTTACTTGGGGTAGATACGCTGATTCCCCTCCATCAAGCAATACTGAATAATCATGATTTCTTGTCAGGAGACATCACAATAAGGTTCCTCGAAGAGCATCCTGAGTTATTGAACGGTGAATGATGATGGAGATGGTAATTGTTGGGACAATTTCCTATGATGATATCGAGACTCCCTCGGAGAAGGCTAGCTCCGTTCTTGGTGGTTCCGCCACCCATTCAGGACTAGCTTCATCGTTCCATCTAAGGCCCCCTCCAGGACATCCACCTAGGATAGGAATTGTTAGTGCGGTTGGAGAAGATTTCTCGACATATCACCAGATGGTTTTGGAGGATGCTGGAATGAATCTCGCAGGGGTTGCTCTGAGAGAAGGAGAGACATCAACAAGGTCGGTGAGATTTACTGAATCCATGGGCGGATCAGAAATAACAAATATTGACATGAACGTACTTGGGGACTTTATCCCGATTCTTCCAAAGGCCTGGGCCGCGCCAGACGTACTTCTATGTGCAAACTCAAAGCCAAGTATGCAAATTGAAGTTCTGAAGCAGTGTCCAGATGCTAAAATTAACGCTCTGGATACCAGTAAGATTTGGATCGAGGAAGAATTTGAGGATCTTTCAAGGGCTATGAGAATGGTAGACGTTGTGGTCTTAGAAGAAGAGGATGCGAATGCTATCTCAGGAGAGAAAGTACTGACCCAGTCAATATCTTCGATCATCTCAGGAGAAGGTCTTCACGGAGGATCCGGCGCCGGACGTGGACCGAGAAGCATCATCATTAAGAGAGGAAGCAGTGGAATTCTCGCGTATCTTCCCTGCGGGACTATAGCACTCCCGTCATATCCAACAGAAAATCTGATTGATCCGACTGGCCGTGGAGATACTTTCGTAGGTGCCTTGTTTTCCTCATTGGTTGGGCACGATGGATCTCTCAATGATGCTGAAGTGATGAGGAAGGCCATGGTTCATGCTACTGTCACATCTTCGTATTGTGTGGAGGGAATAGGTACCAAAGGAATCAGGACCCTAGGAAGGGGGAAGTATCACGCTAGGGCTGATAGGTATAGGAGAATAGTTGGGATATAATTATTCTAATCTTCGTACACCAGGGATATGATGCTTCTCTCCCTTGGATGGCGCCTTTCTCAGTTGTGAAAACTTCAACCCCCCCGAAGGCACAGTAAGTTGCTTGGGAGCCCTATTCTCTCCTGACGAAACCCTTTCCACGACAGAATCCAATGCCGCCTTGGCTGAAACAGGAATCTGTTCCGAGGGTGGAGCGGGCCTACTAGCGATATCTGCTTGATGATCCTGATCACTTCTGAGCCTGATGTGCTGAGAGCTTTGGAATCTTGAATGACCACTATCTAGAGTTCCATCAATATCTCCATATTGAGAGACATAACTATCATCTCTGCGGTATCTTGTTCTGTTCTTTGGCCTAAGTAGTGACTCAATCCAACTGGGCTTTCTCCTCTCCCTTACTGCGAGGTCCCTTTTGAAAAGTCCACCATTCATTGAGGCGACCAAACTCGAAACTCCCGGATAATCATTAAGATCGTTGGACTCACTATTTGGTCCTGTAAGATATTTTACGGAATCGGCTTTCTTCGCTCTTGCCTGTCTCACTATTCCGGGCACACACTCCTCTCTTACCGCCTCTTCAGTAGGGGTCGGTAAGAGCTGGCTACGATAATCAGATTTTGGAAATCCATGTTGATTATACGCCCTCCTAATCATTTGTGAGCTAGAAGGCGGCATCTGTGCAATCTCCTCGGTAGGCCTCACATCGAATGAACTCTCGAATCCAAATTGAGATACAGTTTCCTGATCATCTTTATCCTCAAAATCAAACATTCCTCCGAAACCGAAAATATCAGTAGTCTCGGAATAGTCGCTAACTTCCCTACTGGAGACTTCCGTCACGGGTTCCTTTTCCCTGTACCAAGAGGGGGCCTCCTCCCGGCCCCATGCTCTCTCATAAGCAGAAATACCATTTTCTGGAGGATTTGTAGTAGGAAATTCTGGCGATATTTCAGACATTCCATAACTAATTGGAGCCTCTTCATTAATGCTGCCAAATCCTCCGAAACCAAAATCGGAGAAGCCATCAAACTCGGATTTTTCCTCCTCCATTTCAATTGAGTTATCTGCTAGATTTTTTTGTATACTATCCGACTCAATTTCGGGAGGAGAAGGAGGCCAGGGTAGGGCCTTCATTGCAGGTATCCCTCCAGCATCTTGGAATGCAGGAAACATGGGTACCTCATTTTCAATTTTTTCAAGTCCTGAACGAGCATCTTCTATGCTCGACCCTCTTCTAAGTCTATCAGTCATCAAACAAAGTCGCATTAGAGATCCTTCTCGTCCCCCTATCATATGCCTAGACTTATCTCCGTCCTCGATAACTAGAACCGAACTCCTCAATCTGAAGTAGGACATCGATACAATAATTCCAGCTGCAGATACTGCCCACCCTAGGGGGGGGATTAGTATGGAGTACCCGATAACTGCAGTTATCCCGCCTATTATTGGGGTTCCACTGGGAAGTATGGGTACATTCATGTGTCGCATTTTTGAGATTGATCCGAGATCAATCCTGAGCCCCTGACCAATCCTATTCTCTATGGTCAACTGATGCTGATTTAGAATACCTACGAAACTCCCTCTCATCCCAACCAAACTTAGGCCTCCGATTAACTCGGAGTCACCTTCAGTTCGGTCAGGCTTATGCCCGACTGAGTACATCCCAATGTGCGAGTGTCGGATTCATGGTATAAGTTCTCGGGGAATTGCATCGAAAAATATGATGCTTAATGCACAATTATAATCATGCCGAACTGGTCTCTGTGATAGACCCAAGAATCCTCATTGGAACAGCATCGAGCTGAACTAAGATAACTACTCCGCGCCCATCCTTTCTGATAACTAGTGGACTTTCCCATTCGATAGAGACCATACTCCCCTGTATCGCAATAACTCTACCAACCTTGAATTGCATATTAGTAGAAGCATGAACGATATCGCCAATCATGACACGCCTCCTCTGGAACGGAGCATCATTCAATTTAGAGACAGTGGAGGTTACCTCTTGTAGTACATCTGACTCCTTGATAACAATCACTGAGCCTTTCCCAATGTCGTCTTCATGCACTCCTCTGAGTGCAACCCCTACTCTGTCTCCAGAACCAGCCTCGTTTACATCGTCGTCCATCACTTGTAGACTCCTCACAACTCCAGGTTTTCTGCCGGGGATAATTTCAATATGATCATGCTTCTTTATTCTGCCTGATTGGACGTATCCTATCCCAACCACTCCTATGCCCTGAACATTGAATTTCTGATCAAGTGGTACGACCAATTCGTCATTTTCATCTTCAGATTGCCCTAGTGAAAACAACTCCTCTCTAATCTCATGTGCCTCAGGGACATCCTCCAATATTTTCCAGTTAAGTTTAGCTTGTTTGAAGAGAACTCTTACCTGGTCGGGATCTACCCATTCTCCAGAATCGGGATTGATAACTGCTAATCCGGCTCCAATTTCGGAGCATTTCATGGCCACTAACAATTCTCCAAGGGATGCGTCTATTTGTTTGACTTCCACAAACCCGACTCTAGAAACATTCAGCACAGACAGAAGGGGCCTGATACTTTCAGGATGCTTCAACGGCCTAAGAAGAGAAAGAATCCTTACCTTCTCATCTTTGGTTTCTTTGAATACGTATGAAACGACATCCCTGGAATCTCCTTTCTTAGCGATATTACTTGCCATCTCGTCAGACCCATAGAAGGCTACGTTTAGGACTGACATAATATCTCCAGAGTCTCTCTAGATTAAGTTCGCATTGCGTCTCGTGCCGCCTTAGCATCGTTCCAAAGACTAATTTCTTCGTCGGAAATAGGTGTGAACTGAGGTACCGATATAGGACGCATCTCATCATCAATAGCTACCATGAAAAAGTACCCAGAACAAATTTGTTCTGGCTCCCAATCAGATCTTGTCATCCTACAAGATCTAACTAGTACTCCTACTGTTCTTGGAGATGTCCAAACTACCCTTCCGATGGTCCTAATTATGTCGCCCTGATATGCTGGTCTCTCAAATTTCAAGGCATCTACGGAAACCGTAACGAACTCCTCATGTGCAAACTTACTAGCCGCCAATCCTGCAGCCCTATCCATGATGGACATTAGATGACCGCCAAACAACGTATCCAGGGCATTTGTATCCCCTGGAAATACCTCATCCAAGAGAATTACCGGCTCGGTAGACCGTGGCTCTCCCATGTCCCTCAAAACAACCCCGTCGCTCGCCCCCCTTCAATACTACACTAGA
>DALC01000040.1:3397-8756 GCA_002499325.1 Euryarchaeota archaeon UBA538 | reverse complement strand
CCTCAACCTGCAAGCGAAGACCCCATAGAGCTTTACTGCAGCCTGGCGTTGTGTATTCGCGCACCTTGTGCTGAGTAGACGGGAGATGTTGATCCTCGGGACGTCAGTCCCGAGAGTAGTCGTCCATAGAGACACCGTCCTTGGTGCGTGAATATACTAACTCTTCTAGAGAACACCGCTTGGTGGGCAGTTTGGGTGGGGCGCCACGCGCCCGAAAATCTAACAGGCGTGCCCAAAGGTCAGCTTAGGTGGTTCAGTCTCCACCGTAAACCGTAAGGGGAAAAGCTGGCTTGACGTGGATCGGACCAATAACGATCGACGATGCGAAAGCAGGGCCTAACGAACCAATGTGCCTCATTTCTGGGGGCCATTGATAACAGAAAAGTTACCTTGGGGATAATTGAGTTGTCACCAGCAAGAGCACATATCGACCTGGTGGCTTGCTACTTCGATGTCGTCTCTTCCCAACCTCCCGGTGCAGCAGCTGGGAAGGGTGGGGTTGTTCGCCCATTAAAGGGGATCGTGAGATGGGTTTAGACCGTCGTGAGACAGGTTTGTTGCTTTGTGGTTGAGGCGTATCAGGTGCCTGATCGGAAGGGCCCTTTAGTACGAGAGGAACGAGGGCTCGGAGCCACTAGTTTACCAGTTGTCTGACAAGGCAATGCTGGGTAGCCACGCTCCATGCGGATAAGAGCTGAAAGCATCTAAGCTCGAAGTCGCCCGAAAGACGAGGCACCTCAGGGGACTCGTAAAAGACGAGATTGATAGACAGCGGGTGTAAGCACCGAGGTTTCGACCGAGGTGTTCAGCCCAGCTGCACTAATCCCCCGAGCATCAAGAATTCACATATTAAGCCCTGTGTGGGCCTCTGTTCAATCAAGCATATCAATTCACACTTCGAAAGAAAGTTGCGCACGGCCATAGCGGAGGGGTAATACCCGGTCCCATATCGAACCCGGAAGTCAAGACCTCCTGCGTCGATTCCTGTACTGTGGTGCGAGAGCCCACGGGAACGATCGTCGCTGTGCCTTCTTTCTTTCTAGAATACTGGAAACAGTGTTTTATCCCCGCAAAAAATTATTCATCTAACCCCTATGAGGAAAGATACGGAGTGGTAAATTGGGAATTTCTACCGGTGATATTCTGGGTCACAGCCAAGTCGGCGTTTACTTATCTGTAATCGGTGATGTATTATTCGTCCCAAGATCACTTGGGTCAGATGCAATGGAGGAAATCGGAAGTGCCTTCGATATCGAAACATATCCATTCATGGTAGGAGGATCCTCGTTGATTGGGAGTCTTTTGAAGGGAAACAGCAAGGGAATCGCAGTAGCTGACATTGCCACGGAAGAAGACCTCGATGAGCTAACAAGCTTTGGAGACGTTGTAGTTATGCAGAGCGGTGTCAATGCCGCAGGAAATCTCGTCGAATGTAATGAAATGGGTGCGATTGTAAGTCCAGTAGTCCCACCAGGTGTAGATGGAGTTGAAATGATCGGTGAAGTACTGGGCGTTAATGCAGTAAGGAGTAAAGTCGCGGGACATGACACAGTTGGAAGTATGTTGGTGGCCAATTCCAATGGGGCGCTAGCTCATCCAGATATTACAACAGATGAGGCAAAGCTCATTGAGTCTACCTTAGGAGTTCCAGTTATGGTAGGGACGGTCAGTTTTGGATCCCCCTTTATTGGTGCGGGTTGCGCAGCTAGCGATACACATGCAATGGTGGGTACTGGTTCAACTGGACCTGAGATGAATAGGATAGAAGATGCGCTGGGACTAATTTGATTATATTGCTGTTGGAGCTACGTGGTCATCGCCTTTTTCATCGGTTTCTCTAACTCTGTTCCAAACTGATTTCATCAATTCATCATGGCATTTATTACAATAAGTAAATCTCTTGTAAGCCTCTCGAAATGAGTAGGCCTTGTTCCCCGTAGCAACAAGGAATCCTTTGGGCGATAATCGACTAACCACACTCCCTTCTGAGGAGCACTGGGGAAAGTCGCATTTGACCATAGTCCGGCCTGCAGGCATTAGCTATTGAAATCTCTCTATCTAGAATCGTCAATAGGCGGCTCAATTACCATTAACGGAGAATTTGCCTCGATGCTATCTCCCGGTTCACAATTCAATTCAGTAATTTTCCCAGAAACAGGGGCCTGAATTTCATTCTGCATCTTCATGGCTTCTAGAATCATTATGACATCCCCTTCGGAGACAAGATCATTCCGACTCACTGAGATGGAAATAATTTTTCCTGGAATTGATGACGACACTACTCCTGACCTCTTAGCCTTTCTAGCTCCCTTCTTTTTCTTAGGAGGCAGTGATCCCCCTTTACTGCTATCTACCTTGACGGAGAATATCTTGCCTTCTACTTCGACCTTCCAAAAATCCCCCTCCCTTGCAATGAAGACTTCAAAATCCTCTCCATCGACATTTACTTTCCTTTTGTCGCTCATTAGATCACCTAGAGGTACTCCTCTTCGACTTAGCCCTGAACAGATTCCTTCTGCCAATAATTACTCTTCGATGGTCTCTGGCCCACTCATTGCCCCTATTTCTCTGTGGAGACGGCTGAATAAACTCTCCCCCTTCCTCTTCCAGAATAACAGCAACCATCGCTATCAACTTTAATTTAAGCAATCTACTATCGTCCAAAAAAACACCTCAAAGCGGAATATTCCCATGTTTTCTAGCTGGCCTGGCCTCTTCCTTTTCTAGTAGTGCACCGAGTGCCTTGGCCATGACGGAACGCGTCTCACTTGGTTGAATGACATCATCAAGGTATCCAAGAGATGCCGCACGATATGGGTTAGCAAAAGTATCTTCATAGTCACCTACTAGCCTCTCTCTCTCCTGTTCAGGATTTCCAGAAGAGGCGATTCTCCTTCTATGAATAATTTGCACCGCCCCCTCTGCTCCCATAACTGCTAGTTGTGCAGAGGGCCATGCGACGTTGTAATCCCCCCTGATGTGTTTGGAAGACATAACATCGTAAGCACCTCCGTAAGCCTTCCGTGTAATCACAGTCAATTTAGGAACCGTAGCCTCGGCATATGCATATAGTAACTTAGCGCCATGTCTGATTATCCCTCCCCACTCTTGGCTGGCACCAGGAAGGAAACCAGGAACATCGACAAAGGTTAGAAGGGGGATATTGAATGAATCGCAAAATCTTACGAATCTAGCCGCCTTAATGGATGCATCAATGTCCAAGCACCCGGCAAGAAAATTAGGCTGATTAGCAACCACTCCAATAGTATGTCCTCCCAATCTAGCAAATCCGACTACTATGTTCATCGCATATTCTGACTGGACTTCTAAGAATGCCCCCTCATCTACTGTCTCTTCTATTGCCACAATGATATCATACGGCTCTTTGGGATTATCTGGAACTAAACTTTGCAACCTCTGACAGGCCCTATCAATTGGATCCCTAGTTGGTAAAACAGGAGCTTTCTGAAGATTATTTGAAGGCAACATACCAATCAGCTCCCTTGTCAACTCCAAGGCTTCTTCATCGTCTACCGCAGTGAAGTGAGTCACACCAGACTTTGTGGCATGAGTCGAAGCCCCTCCCAAATCCTCAAAGGAAACCTCCTCGTTAGTCACCGTCTTGATGACTTCCGGTCCGGTGATGAACATATGGGATGTCCCATCCACCATGATTACAAAATCAGTAATCGCCGGAGAGTAGACTGCTCCTCCTGCACAGGGACCCATAATGACCGAAATTTGGGGAATAACGCCACTTGCTCTTACGTTTCTGAAGAATATTTCCGCGTAAGATCCGAGGCTAGCGACACCCTCCTGTATCCTCGCACCACCACTGTCATTTAGGCCAATGACTGGAGATCCAGTTTTTAGTGCCATGTCAAGAATTTTGCAAATCTTCAGACCATGCATCTCTCCGAGAGAGCCACCGTATACTGTAAAATCTTGAGCAAAGCAGTACACTGTCTTTCCCCCTATTGTGCCATGCCCACACACCACACCATCTCCCGGGATTACATTCCTATCCATATCAAAGTCCCTGCACCTATGCTCAACCAAGGGATCCACCTCCATGAAAGACCCATCATCTAAGAGTAGATCTAACCGCTCTCGAGCCGTTAATTTTCCCTTTGAGTGCTGTGCTGATACCCTAGCTTGACCGCCTCCTGCTATGGCCTGTGCCTTACGCCTCCGAAGCTCTTCAACGCGTGCGTCTTCTGCACTCATGTACTTCGATATGCTGGGACGTCAATATGTCTTACTAATGAAAACGTGAAAATATGGCCTGCGGTTGCTTCAAGGAGGGTCACCGGTTCGCATATTCGATACTATGAAGATAGTAATGGCCAAACCGGGCCTTGACGGCCATGATCGAGGTGCAAAAGTAATCGCCAGATCACTAAGGGATGGGGGTCATGAAGTCGTGTATACTGGCCTTAGGAGGACTCCTGAAGAGATTTCAAGAATTGTAATGGATGAAGATGCAAATGCTCTTGGACTCTCAACATTATCCGGAGCTCATGACGTTTTAGTACCACGAATCTGTGAACTTCTCAGAGAAACAGGAATGGGCAATGTAATGGTTTTCTTGGGAGGGATAATACCCGATAGAGATCGTGAAAGTATGTTCTCCAGTGGCGTGAGGGCAATTTTTGGACCGGGATCAAGAACTGATGATATCCTGTCCTTCCTAGATGAGGCTAACTCAAGAGTTGAGTCAGGTGCTACCATTGGAGTCGGTGATGGAGATGGGTGGCGTTGGAATTGATGGATCAAGACTCCCTCCTAAAATCAGCAGCTAACGGCAATAGAAGAGACTTGTCAAGACTTTTAACTTATGTAGAAAGAGGTATTAAGCTCAATTTCCCCGAAAATACCCCTACAAGGGAATCATCGGTCATTGGAATAACCGGCCCTCCAGGAGTTGGGAAATCATCTCTAATAGGAAGAATAATCAGTTATTGGAATTCAAGGAACCAGAAAGTAGCGGTTCTAGCTATTGACCCCTCATCCCCAAGGTCAGGTGGGGCTTTGTTGGGGGACCGAGTAAGGATGGAATCCGCTGACTCCGGAGAATTGGTTTATGTGAGATCACTTTCCACTGGAGGTCATCCAGGTGGGTTGTCATCATCATTGATTTCGATGATTGAACTACTATCCTACTGTGGATGGGAGAATATAGTCATTGAAACAGTTGGATCGGGTCAGTCTGAAATTAAGATAGTTGCATTCGCAGATAAAATCATCCTTGTTGATGGCCCAGATAGGGGAGATATAATCCAGGCCGAAAAAGCAGGTATCATCGAACTAGCAGATATTATAGTGATTAACAAATCAGATCTTCCGGGGGCTACTAAAG
>DALC01000040.1:0-2978 GCA_002499325.1 Euryarchaeota archaeon UBA538 | reverse complement strand
ATGAAATGATGGATTTAGTGGAGAATTGTGAATCTCCGGATTGGAGAGAGAGGATAAAAATACAGGAAAGATTAATTTCACTCTGGGATTATCGTCTATTATCGTCTCCCAATTTGAATCGGATCATAAACGAATTACAAACCGGAAGTATTTCACTTGATGATGCTCTGGAGAAAATAGCTAGGTGAATGAATGAACGATCCTCTCAGGCCATTCGATACAGATCATGTCAAGCACTCCATCGGAGGATTCACAGGACACGCACTCAGAAGGGCCACTCATATGGTAATGGCAATAATTCCACTCATTTACTATGCCAGAGGTGTTGAAATTTCTGAATATTTGGGGATGAACCCACATCAATTAGTTAGTAGTATAATTATCACTCTAATAGTTATAGAGGCCCTGAGAATAAAGATGGGAATTGTGGTAATAGGCCAACGTGAATACGAGGCTAAACAGATTTCTGCACTTGCATGGGGAGGTTTTGCAGTAGCACTAGCCCTGTTAATTGCACCAGACAATGGAAAAACAGGCCTTGAATCCGGACTCTACGGCATTCCGCTGATATTCGGTCTGACATTTGTAGATCCGATTATGGGTGAAATAAAGAGAAAGAAGCAGGATCTAAAATTAGCAATTTGGGCAGGAATGTTAACCTCATATGCTGTATGGATTGGGTGTCACTTCTGGATCGGAACACCACTGGTTATCTCGCTACTTTTGGCCCCTCTAACGGTTTTAGGGGAAGTGCCTTCGTTGAAGTATATTGACGACAATGCAACAATGGTCCTCATACCCCTGGCAGCGCTAATGATTTTGCTTCCCATAATTTGAAGCATGCCCAGATGGGTATATTTACATTCAAAACTATCTTGGGTTATTTATGGACGAGCCAGCTGAAGATGAATTGAACCAGTCTACCTATCTAGTGGTCTGGGCTATTGCCTCACTTGCGTCCTTGGCCGTTTTCATCATTTATTTCTGATTGCCTGAATCCCTCTTCTTCGAGCATTCGGAGTTTTCCCTCAGGCCCTCCTCGACCAGAGTAACCACCGACTCTTCCATCCGAACGAATCACTCTATGGCATGGAACAAAGGGGGCATACGGGTTCGCTGCACATGCATTAGCAACTGCTCTGGATGAGCCAGGTTTGCCAATAGCATCAGCAATCTGCTTGTACGTCCTGGTTTCTCCAGGAGGAATAGAAAGTAATTCCCTCCAAACTAGTTTCTGGAAGGAAGTCCCATTCATTTTTACTACTCTTCCTCTTCAAATCCGGATGCACGATACCCCTCGTCCATTCCAACTATCTCGTAATTCGAGGGGAAAAGGGCTATTGCCACACCTCCAATCATACACCCAAGGCCAAGTAAGAACTGCCCAGTAATCATCATCTCAAGGGCTATAGCGACTAATATTAAACCTCCAATATTGGATACCCAAACCAAGTTTTTGAATGTGGATAATGATACTCCTGTGGTCCTCTCTGTCCTCTTGGGTCCAAATTCTGCGCCGAATCTGATAGGGTCTTCATCACTCAATCTATCACCTGTCTATCATTAGTATTGCATCCGTGGGGCAAGCAAGAACGCACAACTGGCATCCAGTACACGGGTCCCTCAGAATCTTCGCTTTCCTGTTTACCTCGATATTTAGGATGGGACTGGCAAGTGGAGTATCGTACAGCTCTATGGCATCATCATCACAGACGATCGTACATTGATCGCACCCGATGCACTGCTCTTCCTTAACCCACGCAACAGCATCCTCCCCACCCTTTAACTTAGCTTGATCTTCAGATCTTCTAGCATCCAGAAGAATCTTGATCCTCCGTTGCTCAGATTTCCTCCGCGCCACGAGATCTCTAATGTCCGTCACGAAAAACCCCCCATGCTCCTTCTTCTCAACGCTACGGTCCAAACATCACTAATTTAACCATGTTTCGCTAGCTAGTAACATGGTAGCCTACGAGAAGCACTGGATATACGATCCTATGTGTTGGATAGGCCTAACGCAGGGGACATTGATTTGGGTTTTGATGAGCATATATCTTTCCCCTGAGATAGCATGGATTTCATTTGCTTGTGGGGGACTAATAGGCTTCTTTCTTTGGCTTATTGCACTTGGCTATCGCCAAATACAAGTAGCGAAACTAACATTGTATGGCATAGCAATAAATGCATTATTGGCCGTATTTTCGGGCTGGTTGGCTTTCGGTTAGAGCTCACTGATTTTTCCCTGCCTCGACCTGCCTGGCTAGGAAGCTAACGACATCCAATATCTCAAAGTCATGTCTTGGATCTCCTTCGAACTTTAGACACTCGAAGTGGGAAACACACTTTGGACAGGACGTTAGCATGATATCCGCTCCTGTCGCGTTCACCTCTTCGAATCTCTGGACTCTCAAAGCCCTACTATTCTCATTACAGCTCATCATACTGGAAACGCCACAGCAAAGTGCGTCTTCGCCATGATGCTCCATCTCTACTAGGTTAACTCCTTCTACACTAGATATTAGGTCTCTTGGCTGGTCATAGATGTTCATTTGCCTACCTAGTCTGCACGGATCATGGAAAGTGACAGTAACATCATCATCCGATTGTAGATTCATATCAAAGCCATTCTCTACCAGGAATTCAGTGGTATGCATCACTTTCATGTCCTCCAACTCATAGTCTAAGGCAAATGTTCTGAAGCACTCAGCGCAAGATGTCACTAAAGTATCAATCCCGCTCTCCCCCAGCTTCTTCTGATTATACGCCTTGAGCTTCTCAAAGACTTCTGTCATTCCTTGCCATTTCTGATCGTGACCACAGCACTTCAAGAAATCCCTACCTAGGTAAGTGACGTCTTCGCCCATCTCTTCGAATAGCGTGAATGCGGATGTTGTAGCATCACCTAGATTCATGGAACCTTCGTTCACGTGACTGAAAATCATTTCTTGGTCTAGGTAGTCGACGCATCCTGGGTAGTA
>DALC01000012.1 GCA_002499325.1 Euryarchaeota archaeon UBA538 | reverse complement strand
GCCATCTAAACGCACTTTCCAAGATGCTAGAAAATAACCAAATTAATCCCATCATAGATAGCATTTGGAGATTTGAAAACGTAGCTGAGGCGCAGATGCACATGCATAATCGTAAGAACCGCGGGAAAATACTCCTCGATTTCGCTCCAGAGTAATCAAAGCCTTACAGGCCTTGTAGCCCCACATGCTTGACATTTCAAAAGAGTGGTTCTATCCTCTTTGATAAATCTCGTATCAGGCGCTCTACATTGATTGCAAAGAATGTATGTCTTGACATAACTCACCAGTTTTTCCTTGATTCTCTTAGGAGGGACTCTTCCCTTGAGCATTATTCTTGATTGCTCCCTTGTGCCTGAGGTTCCTAGTTCATTGAGAAGATACTGATAGACATGATTTGCGTCCCTATCCATCGCATCTACGACGTCTGAGAAGTTTCTCAGAATAGTCTGACTGCCCTCAATCAGTATTTCTGGCTCCGGCATGGTCCATCTAGACCTCTGACTGATTCCTTCTGGAATTCTTTCACGAGCTCTGTCGAGAAGATCTTCGTAGTCGAAACCACCCATGAGGTTCCGAAGATACCACTCCTTTTCACCCCACCGGGAGATGCGGGTATCGGGCAAGGTAAAATCTTGGTACTTCCGGGGAGAGCCATGGATGAGTCATTGGAGGTCATGGTTGCTCGGACTGATGACGGTGCGAGATTACCTACCAGGGGTAGTGAATACGCTGCAGGATGGGATCTTTATGCCTTAGAGGAGTATGTGGTTCCATTTAGGAAGAGCGTCAAACTACGTACTGGACTAAGAGTGGCGATCCCTGTAGGATATGAGGGTCAAGTTAGAGCTAGATCGTCCTTGGGCTCGAAGGGCCTGATTCTGCCTCATAGTATTGGAACTATCGATGCGGACTACAGAGGGGAGTTGTTTGTCCTCATGACCTGGATTGGAGAAGGAGAGTCATACAGAGTAAATGCGGGAGAGAGAATCGCCCAGCTGCTGATCTCCCCCATACCTGAAGTTTCGTTCAAGGAGGTTTCAATTGAGCAACTTGGAGATACCAAGAGAGGAGATGGTGGTTTCGGCAGTACCGGTCGTTTCTAGATATCTGTAACCAGTTAATTTCTATACTGTATTCTCAATAGGTTCATAGGAAGCGGATAGTGTCACAGTATGATGACAAGTAGCGTGGATGATTTACGAGACACTGTTGAAGAATTACGTTCTAAAGGACTCAATACCCAGCAGATTGCAGATGAAATGTCTCTTTCCCAGACCACTATTAAGTGGCTTTCCTCAGGAGGAGTGGGCTCAGAAGATAGGCCAGATGATATCAGAGTTGGTTGGAGATCGATCGCAGTTAAAGCTGGAAGGATAGAGGCTATTTCGTACGTATTCTGTGATATTTTAGAAGAGGAAATTGGAGATGATGTAGATACTATAGTCGGTATCAGCATTAATGGAATCGCGTTTGCTCAAGCCATAGGTGGACAGTTAGATCTTGACTTAGCTGTCAGCAGGAGTATTAGTGAAGACGGAGGAGGACATATTTCCGAAGTTTTCGCCGAGGTTGAGGGTAAGAGATGTGTTGTGGTTGATGACGTACTCTCCGGAGGCACGACAATGACCAAGACAGTGAACAATCTTAGAGCTGCTGGTGCCGAAGTAAAGTTATGCATGGTTCTTGCCAACAAGTCCCACAGGAACGAAATTGAGGGCGTGCCTCTGCGTGGACTTGTCAGAGTAGTGACTGTCTGAGGAAGAGAAATGCACTGGGCAGATTTCAGAGCTCAGAGATTATCAGAGAGGGACGTACCACAGGTAATTGTCTCTGGCATAACTCCCTCAGGAGAATTCCATATTGGCCATCTTAGAGAAATTCTTACGGCTGAGATGATACATAGGGCATGTCTGGATGCTGGACTTGATTCCAGATATGTCTTCATAGTTGATTCTATGGATCCATTACGAAGAGTGTATGACTTTCTATCTCCCGAATATGAGAAATATATTGGCGTTCCTCTTGCTTACATCCCGTCTCCTAATCCTGATGGGACCCCCAGTACCGGTTCAGTAAGTTATGCTGAATACTTCTTGAATCCATTTTTGGAATCCCTGAGAGAGATAGGAGTATTTCCAGAAATAGAGATGAATCATGAGGCTTACGAAGATGGGAGATTCGCAGAAAAGATTGATGATGCCATATGTAATAGGAAAAAAATTAGAGAAATAATAATGACAGTATCCGGAAGAGATCTTCCTGAAGACTGGTTTCCGTATAACCCTCGTGGACCAAATGGAAGTATGGACGGGGTAAAAGTAACTGATTACGAATATCCCCTTGTTTCCTGGGTGGATGAACATGGGGTCACCGGGACCGCAGATATCAGGAAGGCCGATGGGAAGATGCCATGGAGGATTGATTGGGCTGCTCGCTGGATAATCCATCAGGTAACCTGTGAGCCGGCTGGCAAAGATCATGGCGCGGCTGGAGGTAGTTATGATACTGGAATACCGATTTGTGAGGTTCTTGGCGGTACTCCTCCTGAGAAGATAGTTTACGAGTGGATTCAACTTAAGGGAATGGGCCCGATGTCTAGCTCGTCAGGAGTCACGATAGGGCCGATGGAAGCCCTCTCCTTAGTGCCTCCTGAAATCCTTCGATATGTTATCGCCAGGAGCAAGATTGGGAGACATATTGAGTTTGATACAGGGTCGGCCTTGTTTGAGATGGCAGATGAATACGAGCGTCTCCTTTCCAGGGTTGAAACTGGAGAGGTATCAAAGCGGATGCAGACAAGGATCGATACTAGGAAAGGAGCTCTCAGGTTGAGCCAGGTAGTTAGGAACTCCAATCCGTCTGACTCCTTCGCAGGTGTTTCTTTCAGGCATCTATCAATGCTTGCACAGATCAAGTCCTCTGATGAGGAGGTCTGGGAATCTCTGAGAAATAGTGGGCATCTGTGTGGAAATCCCAGTAATTCATTAGTAGTCAGATTAACAAAGATGAGAAATTGGATAGGCGGAAATCATTTTCCCGAAGACGCTCGAATAATAATCCAGTCAGTTATTGGAGATCGCTTCAGGGAGAATACCTCAGAGGAACAGAAGATTTTCTTGAGAAGGTTAAGTAAATATCTGGAGGAATGCGAGTGGAGCCAAGATTCCATCAGAGAGATGATAAAGGAGTGTACTAGTATTTGTGAAATAGTTCCGAGAGATGGTTTCTCAGCACTATACTGGGCACTACTTGGTAGAGGCGATGGGCCAAGGGCATCAGCCTTAATTTCGGAAATGGAAAGGAGAGCATTGATTGATCTTCTGTCTGGCGTATGAAGGGCTTAACCATGAGATCTGATCATCTACCATTCCCAATGCCTGAACGACCTCATTCTCTGGTTCAGGAGTGGAAGGATCTCACATTCATGCACTGGGAGGTAGATCCGGTGAAGCTAGCTAAATATATTCCAGATGGCTTGGAAATAGATTTATTCGAAGGGAGAGCATTCATCGGAACAATTCCCTTCCTAATGGCCAATGTCAGACCTAGAATGGCTTTTCCAATACCGGGAGTCTCTACCTTTCCTGAGATTAATATCAGAACCTACGTGAGAAAAGGGGGTTGTGCTGGTGTCCTTTTCTTGACTCTTGAAGCTCAGAGTCTGATTACTTGCTCTTACGCAACAAGAGCCTACGGTCTACCATATAGATATTCAATAGCAAATGTTCGGTCACAGGAAGGCAAATACCAGTGGAATGCCTGTAGAAAGGATGGCAGTCACGAGATTATCGGTGAATGTACGTGGGACAATCAGGAAGAAGTAGCCAAGAAAGGTACGCTGGAAGAATTCCTCTTTGAGAGGTATTGTTTGTACACTACACACAAGGGGAATTTGTGTATA
>DALC01000108.1:17668-17984 GCA_002499325.1 Euryarchaeota archaeon UBA538 | reverse complement strand
GGGGTATAGTATAACCTGGTAGTACCGCGGGCTCCAGTTGCACGGGAATGACGACGAGTGGGTATCTGATGGATCTGATGACCAACTGGAGCACCGACCCGTCGCAACCCGAGAGCGTGCGCTTGCCGGGTGCACGCTAAAGTGGGAGACACCCGCTGATCTGGGTTCAAATCCCAGTGCCCCCACCATAAAATCCCCCAATCTTTGATTTGAATCGACTCCAAGAGGCGTTTAGTTGATGGATGATTACTGTCTCGCTGAGAGACATGGGACGTGGTTCAATCGCAGTTTCTCTGGTTATCATTCTCCTGTCGCC
>DALC01000108.1:0-17366 GCA_002499325.1 Euryarchaeota archaeon UBA538 | reverse complement strand
GGTTATCATTCTCCTGTCGCCTCTGGCAGGGAGCATAGCGGCACCTGGGATGGATGAAGCAGAGTCACTAGACAGGGCAGAAGACGTTCAAAGAATTGAGTCGGGACACATGGATAGCGTCCCACTTCAAGGCCCTATTTGGTGGGATTATGATGCCGATTGGTGGGACCATACCTCCTTGGACAGAGACAAGAATGGGATTCATGACTCGCTACAATCTGCAGAAGGAACCGTAAATATCGGCCTTTCATATTCGAGACCAGTCTTGCAGGGCGATATTGATTTACTCACCTCACTAGGCTATTCTGTAAATGTTGAACTTCCAACTGTAAACGCACTTTTGCTGGGAGATGTCAACTCCTCTCATATCTGGAGTCTGGCTGATGTCGAGGGTGTCGTAATGGTGGAGAGATACGGCTCACTGAGCTTCTTCGGGGATATTCAAACACCTGCTGTCAAAGCAAGGAACTCAACTGAGTATCCCATCGGAGCATGGGATCTGGGAGTTACTGGCAGTGGGATGAATATAGCCATGGTAGATACAGGGGTAGACAACGAACACCCTGGCCTGAGTGGCAAATTTGTGGCAGGTTACGACGCCGTATGTTTTGTACACTCCGACCCACAATGTATCCTGGCAGGTGGCAGACAGGACGACGGTTCATTCGACCCGGACGATGGAAACCAGCACGGTACTGCTTGCATGGGTATGGCCAGTTCTAGTGGTATCGATGCCGACGGCACGCAGACAGATTTCTATGGTTCCGCACCAGACTCTATGCTAGTTGATGTCAGAATTGGCACAGACGTCGGTGCCGGACCATTCGAGAATTATGCATTAGAACAGGAATTCTATGAGTCTGCAATGAACGGCCTACAATGGATTATTGATCATAGGGATGACGCATGGCCCGGCGTTCCAGAGGAAAATCATGGCATAGACATAATCTCTCTTTCTTGGGGCATCACCAGCCATGAAGACGGGGGTTCAGATGGTACTGATATGCACAGTAGAATTCTCGATGAGGCCATGGAACTAGGGGTTGCAGTATCAAATGCGGCCGGAAATGACGGCGAAAATAATGATGGCCTGTCTGGAATGAGTGCGTCCTCGCTCTCCATCACAGTCGCCTCAACTGACGATAAGAATACTATTGATAGAGATGATGATACCATTGCCAGCTACTCTTCAAGAGGGCCAAGGAAGGATAATGGAGACCAGAATCCTTTGAATGAGCTAATTCCCGAGATAAGCGCCCCGGGTACGAATATCATCCAAGCCGAAGGTTGCGTTTCGAGCGGGGGATGCAATAATTTCGTAGGAGGTGATGCCTCGGACAATACATACACTGGAAGAGGCAGTGGAACATCATATGCCGCCCCTGCGGTTACCGGAATTGTTGCTCTCATATGGGAGGCCAATGAGAATCTAACTCCTCTACAGATTAAGGAGATTCTTAAGCATACATCTGAAAGACGGGGCGAGCCAAGCGCACCGGAAATTGACCCATATTGGAATCGTGAATTTGGTTACGGCATGGTAGATGCATTAGCCGCAGTGGAACTAGCTTTATTTCTTCGAGAAAGTGGGCAGACGGAATCTATTAAGGAGACAATTCAAAATCACCTACTCAACGTCACGGCTCCCTCTGAAAATGGAGGACTTCTGAATATGACGGGACATGCATGGGGGCAAGATGGCGTCGTTGATCGAGTAGAATTCAGAATTGATGGAGGTCAGTGGTCAGAGGCGACTTACTCCGATATTCCGTCGGAAATAGGGGCATTGACTCCATTCGATTGGCATGTGATACTTGACACCAATGAAATGTCGCCAGGGGAGCATTCTGTAGAGGTTCACGCCGTCTCTGGGCTATCTCATTCACTACCAGTTTTCTTTGAATTCAATGTGACTGGATCGTCATCCGATTCCCTATCAATCTCTCCTGTATTGGTTGGCGTGATTATTCTAGTATCTGTGGGATGGGTATCCTCTATCGCCTTAACCCGCTCGTTTTCTCCGTTGGCTACTATCAGTATTGTCAATGATTTGCTGAGTAAGCCGGGCAATGGAGAAAACCAAGCTATAATGGATGCAGAGATTATTGAGTCCGACTCCGAGAAATAGGGAGGGCATACTTCCGCCTTCTTCAAAGCCTAGGTCACCTCTCATAGGCACATGGTGCGCTTCTCCGACCGGGCGAACAGCATCCGGCCAACCGGTGTGAGGCGTATGTTTGACATGGCTGGAGATGACACTATACAGTTCGGGTTAGGGGAGCCAGACTTTCAACCACCACAGTTGGCGATAGAAGCTTTTGATAAGGCTATGAGAGATGGCAGGAACAAGTATACCACCACTGCCGGCCATCCCGATCTAAGGGCCAAAATTGCATCACTCTGGCACCATCTCGTGCCTGAGCTTGATGAATCCAATATATGCATCACAATGAGCGGAACGAATGGACTTCTGGATATATTTCTGGCTTTGGTCAATCCGGGGGATAACGTTCTGATTCCAGAACCATATTTCCCCCTCTATCCTCCCGATGTGGAGATATGCGGGGGTTCTCCAAATCTTTATCCATGTAGGTTTGAGAATGGTTTTGTCCCTACAATTGATGACTTGGAAGATAGAGTCAATGACTCTACAGTCGCCATTCTCTATAATTTCCCCAGCAATCCAACCGGAGGTAACGTGAACCCCGAGCAAAGGGACGAGCTAGTGGCATTTGCAATGAAGCACGACCTATGGATAATTACCGATGAGGTATATGACAGAATTGTCTACGACGCTCCACATGTTTCCTTCATCGGAGCTGGCTATGATAAGGTGATCATGGTGCAATCATTCTCCAAGACCTTCGCTATGACTGGGTGGAGAATAGGGTATCTTTTGTCGCCAGACAAAGAGGCTATGGCGCAATTGACAAAAATGCAATATTATGTTACAGCATGTAGTAATGATGCAATGCAACATGCTGTTCTCGAGGCCTTGGAGAAAGCTCCGGAGTATCCCGAGTCGATGTGCAAGGAATTCAAAGAAAGAAGGGATTTAATCTGTGAAAGGTTGAATTCTATCCCAGGGGTATCTTGCCATGTTCCGACAGGTGCATTCTATGTTTTCCCAAAGGTAGATGTTCCGGGAATGTCCAGTGAGGAAATCGCTATGGCATTACTCGAAGGGGGAGTTCTCTGTTCTCCTGGAACAGCCTTTGGCTCGGCAGGAGAGGGCCATCTCAGATTCGCTTACACCATATCAAGGGATGATATTTCCAAAGGAATGGACAGAGTGGAGAAAATCCTGACTGACTTACGTGGGAATCTGTGAGGGTCCAACTTGATTTCCTTAGCTTACCTAATTATATCTGCTATATTCTCCTGGTATGTTCCCAGTTTTTTCACTCCAAGAGGACCAGCAATTGAACTGTCACTATGCGCACTAATCCTAATCTTCGCTGGCTCCCAATTGTGGATTTCAGGACCTAATCCGATAATGTTTGGAATGGTCATTGGCTCAGGATGGTTCCTTCTAAATCGAACATCGGATCTAGTCTTCCCCGTCCCTACCGAATAATTCGAATGGTAGGTCAATCATCCCCCCCTGGGGGCTCCCCTCCTCCATCTCGATTGCGTCCGAAGACTCTCCTTCATCTGTCAGTGATGGAATCAATTCATGTTCCATCTCAGACTTGGGTGCCTCCAGTGATTCCATCTGTAGATTCTCCAAACGCTCTTCCTGGTCTAGCATCCAATCCGGAATGCCGTTAGAACCACCAAGAACTGAAATAGATGTAAAAGTTGCCAAAGGAAGAACAGATATTGCAATCAGGAAATCAATAACGGCACTTTTCGGTATTTCGGCATCAGGAGAAATAAAGCCAAGAACCATAGCATCTATTTGTAGGTCATTCCAGTCTGCATAGTCAAGTTCCAGCCACCCGAGAGATGCCTCAAGTAGCATTCTAGCAGCATACCAGAAAATGACTATTGGAAGAACCCATGAGAAAATTGAGAATCTCCATATCACCGTTCTGAGGACGGAAGCGAAACCGACTAGATGGTTGGAAATAATTGGCTGAATCTTCATTGCCAACCACAGTGATGCTAGATAGCCAGCCATACCAAGCTCGAAAGCGCTCCCCGATCTTATTAAGGAGCTAGGAAAACCCTCGATAATGGCCAATGGAACGGCAATTAGTAGAATCTGTAATGGAACCGCAATTAGTTGTAGCCCCCCATGGACTGCAATCAAATCATAACCGTCTCTACTTACTCTCCGGTCCACTAATTTGGCCATCTTTCCATATGGGCTGGAGCCTACTGAGAGCCTTGATCTATCGACTAGCTCTGGATCCCCCTTTCTTATTCTGAGTCCTAGGAAAGATGCCAAACCGCCTCTATTGATCACAAAGTAAGGCCTGAATCCTCCCAAACATAGAGCTAGGAATAGTGAGAAAACACCATACAAGACCCCAGAAACGACAATCCACTCAATTAGATTAGTCTTCACTGTAACGGAGAAGCCCTCCCTATCAATTTCGAAAAGGTACCTAGTGGAGAATCCAAAAATAGGTATCAAGGTCACCTGTAACAGAACCAATAACGATAGAGTCAGCCTATTCTTTAGTGACTGATCTTCACTCATGAATCAACGCATACGTAAGCCAACATAAGCTCTTCACTACCTGTGCTAGTATTCTCGCGACTTATTCCACCTTATCATAAGCCCCGACTACGTTTATTCTCAAGTTGAACGCAATGTCCCAACCTTCATACATGTAGCTAAGTCCCCAATTATGTTAGTATGCGTGTCCTCACTCCCCTGCTACTCTGCTCGTTGTTACTTGTAACCTCAATGGCTCCGATGTTCGAAGAGGGCAATCAGCTTGATTTGGATAATGGGTCCTCTGTACAAGCTAGGTCATCCCTGATCGACTTCGAGGTAACCTCAATCGAGTTCGGAACTGGTTCAAATCAGGCCATGCAATGGAATCAACCAGACGGGAGTGTCCAGGAATATGTCATAAGAGGCCAGGAAATACAGATAGAGGTCACATTCACTCAAGCCGGAACTTCTAGCCAGCCAGCTTACGCTGAGGCATCTCTGCAAATCTGGCACCCGGTAGGATTCATGGTAGACGAGTTCACTTCCAACATGACGCTATCAGGTCAACAATCTGTGGTGCAACAAATTACTTGGATTCCAAATATGTCTCACAGTGTACTCGACGATCAGGGGGTCCTAAGTGGAGGAATACAACTTATGGGCATGGTAGATGGTGGCCTGGCAGATGATAACCAAGACAACAACCAGTTAACTAGATTAATGCCTGTTGCAATCTGGCATGACTCAATGGATAACGGATTTTGTGGGGATACAGATGGAGATGGCGTGAATGACTGTCCAAATGTTCCATATGCAAATGAGCCAGTTTGGGTTGGAGGCGGCTATGAGGCAGACGGCTCATTATCCTCCGATCCGGATACTTATGGCCATTGGAGGATGATTGACTCTGACGATTCTGCTGAGGGGGATAAACATTGGAGAGTTGCTCGAGAGGACTCTGATTATGCCAGTAACAGGCATGATAGACTTTGGTGGGGATGGTTTACCCCTTTCCAGAATTGCGATGACCCAGGGCACGGTCTCGGTTATGGAATACAGGACCTGTCGTTGTCTGAAAAGTATGGTTCAAGGTTCTGTAAGATGAATTTACGAGGATTTGACTATCTAACAATGCAGATGGTCACCTATGCTTGGGGAGAGATGGGCCCGGGTGATTTCGTAAGCATTGAAGCAGATGCATCTTCCTCTGTTGAGTCATTCAATTACACCGATCTCGGCCTCTCTCCCAACGATTATGACTGGTCAATGAGCGTCTGGAATATGACGGGATTACATCAAACCGGCGAGTACAATCTCGCATTCAAATTCGATTCGGATAGCTCTCAAGCATCCGGGGGAATAGCAATCGATTCTTTCCTAATCTTTGCCATAGAGAGGGTTCCGCAGTATACAGTGGACGTTGATTGCGACGACCCTCTCCCTAACGCTTACTTAGTTGTACCAGCCGAGGTTGAGTCTCTCTACTGTAGGATAACAAACAATGGATACGTTGATGTTACATTGAGGCTTTACACTGAAGTAACCAACCAATCTTGGATGTATGGCTATCCAATTAGAATCGACTCGAATAATCCTGTAGATCATGATAATTTTGTTGTGACAGATGTTGTCAAGGCTCTCGAAACTACAGATGTCTGGTTTAATATCACCATCCCAGATGGCGCTATCGTTCAGGAAATGATGTGGTATGTAGATATCAATGATGGCACTACAAATTCAACCAAGGCAACGCTTGGACTACCCGAAGTAAGGGGCATACCCTTATCCGTTCAAGCCGCCTACTCCTGCAAACTGGAACCTGAGACTCTAGCTTATCCCGACGCCACTATTCTACCTGGGGAAAACGCAACAATTCCAATGAAGTTCAAGAATACCGGTAATCAAATCGCGACATGGAATCTGGGCGCATCTTTCGCAGATACTAGCTGGGGGCCAGAAAATGTCGAGTGGTATGATTCAGAAGGAGATTTGGTGACCAGCTTAGACCTGGCCATCAATGAGGAGCTCGATTTATTTGCCAAGATCATGACTCCCGATCAAATCCCACCCGGGATGTACCAAATCACATTGATCGCCAGCGGAAGGGCTCCAGCCCAATTTATGTCCACACCAATGATTGAGATAGAAGTTCCAGTCCAGTATGATATTGATGTAATGCCCTTCGTGACACAGTTTGATGCTCCAGCCGATGGAGTGTTCAGGTCAGTAGAGGTATTGTTAGTTAACAATGGTAACTCTGAAGAGGCCTTCGACCTGTATCTGGATGCAAACTGGAGACTGGGTGCATCTCTCAATACGGATAGAACTCTGGGGATCACGCCTTTTGGGGGTGACTCAACCTTCTTCCTGATGCTTCCGATGCCGTACGGCCTAGAGCCAGAAACTTATGAAATTAAGATAATTGCAAGAAGTGTATCTGATCCAACATTTGAACAGACCAAAAGGGTGTATCTTACAATTCCTGAGACTCATTTAGTTGAGGTAGAAGACCTAGACATGCTACAAGAAGTCTTCAGAGGAGGGGACGCGCCGAGGACGGTAAACTGGGAAGTGACAAATAATGGTAACGTCGATGACGCTTTCTACATTGATTTTAACCACCTCTCCGATGTTTCTGCTGAGGCCATAAACCTAGTTTCGGACTCGAACGGACTCAGGACACCATTCATCGCTTCAGGTGGGTCATACAATGTCACGGTTACTTACTCATTCGATGACGAAGCTTTCGGAGACAGGACAATCTCAATGATAGCTACGAGCAAGGCGTCCCCTCCCGACTCTCCATCCGTATCAGGAACTGGCATAGCCGAATTCCACGTAGGGGACCAAGGATGGATTGTTTTGTTACCTCCAAATGATGTTACCATCTCAGAACCGGATAATGATATTGAGCTCACATTCTCCGTCAAAAATGACCATCCTACTGATGCACAATTAGTTAGAACCGATGTAGATAGGGACTCGGATTTATTCTTCAATATAGTGAATGCTAGAATCGAGCAAGAGGATAGGGATTTTGTTCTGGATGTAAATACAACTAGATTGATCGTTGTCACTCTTGAAGTCACCGAGGAAAATCTTGACTCACTCTCAGATAACTCAATGACTTTTGAATTGACTCTAGATGTTGATTCCGACATAGACAAGATATCCAGAACGGTCATGATAACCCTCCTCAGGCCTGTTCCAATCGACGATGGGCCCACTGCTGGAGAGGCGGCATGGTTTGGAGGAAACATCCTCTTCCTGCTTGCTGGCGTAGTCGTAGTCTTGGCCCTTCTTGCTGTGACTCTAAGGACAATGAGGTCTGCAACAGGCCCCCTCGAGGAGATATCGTCCCTAGATGACTACGAGATGAGTATTGCAGGAAGTGGCTGGTCCTCCGGCGACCCTCCAGGAGCGCCTCCTCTGCCATCCTCAGACGAGGTTGCAAACTCAATGTATGGGGGAACTAAGGAAATCTTCGAACAGCCTCCTCCCCCAATTCCGGTGAAGCAGACGGATGAAGAGGTCACGGAAGTAGGGCCTGAGAGCATTTCAGAAGAAATCCCCCCGATTCCTGAAACAGGTCTTCCCGATGGATGGACGATGGAGCAATGGGCCCACTATGGTAAAAGATGGCTAGATCAGCAAAACGACTAGTGGCAGAAAACTACTAGCTAGTCCAGTGGGAGCCCTTATGACCCCCCCTTAGGTGGGGAGTCAACAAGAATAAGGAGTCTGAGGAGATGTATGGCGGTCAGCAACCAATTTTCATATTAAAAGAGGGTACTGAGAGGACTAGTGGCAAGTCCGCTCAGAGCAACAATATTGCAGCGGCCAAGGCAGTGGCAGATGCAGTACGATCTACACTAGGGCCCAAGGGCATGGATAAGATGCTAGTTGATAGCATGGGGGATGTAGTAATCACCAATGATGGTGCTACAATCCTAAAAGAGATGGACATAGAACACCCAGCAGCAAAAATGATCATAGAGATTGCAAAAACACAGGAACAACATTGCTATGATGGTACAACAAGCGCCGTTGTTATCGCCGGAGAACTGCTCAAGAGAAGTGAGGATTTAATCGAGCAAAATGTTCACCCTACCGTAATCTGTGAAGGATTCAGACTAGCATCTGAGAAGGCATCCGATTTGATAGAATCACACGCTTTGAAGGTCAATGAGGAGATTCTCAAGGAAGTGGCCAAGACCGCCTTAACAGGTAAAAGCGCTGGCGCCGTCAAGGACTTCCTTGCGGACATTAGTGTTGAAGCTGTTATTGCTGTTTCCCAGTCAGACTCGGAAGGAAATGTAGTCGATGTCGATGATATTAAGATTCAGAAGAAGCAAGGTGGCTCAATAAGGGATAGTGCCCTTATCGATGGAATTGTTTTGGACAAGGAGAGGGTACACAGCGGAATGCCAAAATCAATCTCTGGAGCTAAAATAGCATTGATAAACTCGGCTATTGAAGTCAAAAAGACAGAGGTCGATGCAAAAATTCAGATTACAGATCCAAATATGCTCTCCCAGTTCCTCGATGAAGAAGAGCAATATCTCAAATCTCTAGTTGAGAAATTCCAGTCAGTGGGAGCTAACACAATAATTTGTCAGAAAGGAATAGACGACCTTGCCCAGCACTACATGTCTAAAGAGGGAATTTTCGCTATCAGAAGGGCCAAGAAGAGCGATATGGGAGCTCTCTCTAAGGCCACAGGAGCGAGAATAGTCACCAATATCGATGATTTAACCTCAGATGATTTAGGCTCTGCCGCAAATGTCGAGGAAAAGAAGATTGGGGATTCTGACATGGTTTTCATAGAAGGGTGTCCCGAAGCAAAGAGTGTGTCTGTCCTAATTAGAGGCGGGACCGAACATGTTGTCGATGAGATAAAAAGAGCTTTTGATGATGCGGTCGGCGTTGTCGCTGTCGCTCATGAAGACGGATCAGTCCTGACTGGGGGTGGCTCTGTTCTTGCCGCGATCAGTAGAGACCTCAGGTCATATGCCGAAAGAATTGGAGGTAGGGAGCAAATGGCGGTGGAGGCATTTGCAGGAGCTCTCGAAGTAATTCCTCGGACCCTATCAGAAAACGCGGGACTTGATCCCGTTAATACAATAATCGATCTAAGAAAAGCCCATTCTGAAGGTAAAAGTCACTTTGGGGTTAATGTGTACGAGGGAGGGGTCGCAGATATGAGCAAATCCCGAGTTCTTGAGCCAAGTAGGGTAGTCGAACAGGCTATTCAGAGTGCATCTGAGACCGCAGTAATGATCCTAAGGATAGATGATGTCATTTCTAGTAGGGGGGCTTCTCCAGGGGGAGCAGGCGAATTCGATGGACTAGACATGTAAACAAAATTTTCTAAGATTTAAGAAGGTCCACCGAGAAGTCTGAAGCATCATATTCAATAATCGGCGTCCACTGGAAACAATATCAAGCCTACGGCTAGTGTGGTGATTGTGTGTCAGAAGAAGTAGGATCTGCAGAGGGTGGTCTTGAAGACTTCCTGAATTCCGGTGATAGATCCTTGGAGGTCTTGTTTGGCTCCCAGTCAGGGAATGCGGAGGGCCTAGCCTCGAAGATAGCCAAGATTGCAAAGTCTTACGGCCTCCAAGGTAGTGTGCACGATATGGATGGGTTTGATTTCAACTCTCTGTCCTCAAAGAAGAGAGTAATCATAGTTTGCTCAACATGGGGCGAGGGAGAGCAGCCGGATAACGCAGAGGAGCTCTGGAAATTTGCTAACTCAGATGCCGCAACTAGACTCGATGGCACCCATTTCGCCGTCTGCGCTTTAGGGGATACTAGTTACGAATTATTTTGCGAATCTGGAAAAGAATGGGATGGACTATTCGAGAAGCTAGGTGCTACAAGAATAGTCGAACGCATAGACTGCGACGTAGATTACGATGCTCCCGCATCTGAATGGACTCTCAAGGCCCTCCCCGCTCTCGCAGCTGTTGATAGCACAGGACAGTTCTTTGAAGATATGGTCGAGGACATTGTACAATTCGCCAGCGGTTCTTCAGTCGGAGCCGGGGGCGAGGATGGTTTCACAATCCCAATAATCGAAGCAGAACCCATCCAAGTTGAGATTTCCATATTCAGATTCGATCCGTCAGATAATACGACTGGCAGAGATTCTTGGGCATGCTCGATACCCGGTCATCTTTCTGTTTTAGAAGCCCTGAGGGCCATCAAAGAAACCCATGATGGGACCCTATCCTTCAGAGATGGGAACGATGATGATCCGACAACAGCTATCTCAGTCAACGGGAGGCTCATAATTCCCGGAAGAGTGAGAATCGATAGTGCAGTAACATCCAGAGGAGACTCAATGAAACTTAGGATCGACCCAATACCCGGATCTGAAGTCATCAGGGACCTAATAGTTGATCACTGGGCCCTAGAGAGAAAGAGAGAGTCTTCTAGGCCTTGGATGGTGGCCGCTACCAGAGAGGGAATACAAACCCCACAAGGGGTCTTCGGCTCAATGAGTCAGTCCACTGCTCTAAAGATCCACTCTCTTGCCGACTATGACAGTGCTCCACTTCTCCATTCCAGTTCCGATGCTGTTCCTTATGCTAATGGCTTCCTCGGACCTGCAGTCCTGGCAAGTACATGGGCCCGACGCAACGATCCTAGGACGGCTCCTGAGAGAGTAGCGGAATTGGATGCAATTCTTAGCTCAAGCAACGGTATCAAGGCAGAAACTGACTTGGCTCCTATTTTCAGGAGACAAGGGTACTCAAAATCAGTATCCGAGGGATTACTTGAGGCCAGAACTAGTGCGATTGAAAACGACTCGTTCAATGGTAAGCTCGGTAAACATGTTTGGTGGTATTGTTGGACAGTCAAGAGTAGTGGAAAGGTGAATGATACAGTACTCTACAGACAGGTTCTGGGTCCTATAGGACTCCTCGGAAACCTATTCTCAGGAGTTACAGCGAGAATGTTCCTCGGATTCACCAGAACTGGAGGAAATGTCCTCAATAGTTTACAGGGAATGGTAGCACCTCCTGCAGGAATAGGAAAAATGCCCAGACAACTCAATTCTTCTGTTGCCAATCATCATGAGGTGATTGCCATCTACAATGAATTGGATGGTAGGTTCTGATGCCTCTAAAGTATGCCTACCACCCCGGAAATGTAGCTCACAGTGGTTCACCGGAAGTAGGAGAGACCATGGATGCAGTCGCTAGAAATCTCGGCCTCGAACTTACACCCCTGGAAGGCGCGACATCCTGCGGAGCAGGAATTATCAAGCAAGCCAACCAACGGCTCCAGTTAGCACTCAACGCCAGAACATTCGCAATGGCAGAGTCACTAGGTCTAGAGATCCTTTCTCCTTGTGCAGCAACAGCTGGAAATCTGAAACAGGATTTAGAAAAGCTTCGTTCTGACAATATATTGATGAAGGAAATTAATGACGTATTATTCAAAACATGTGGTATGGAGTTCACGGGAAATACCGAAGTTCACCACCTCTTGCACATCCTAGTTGATGAAATAGGACTTGATAAGGTCGAGAAACTGGCCGTCAATAAGTTTGATTTCAGGGTGGCACCATACTACAGTCCCTATTTCCAAATGGAGGGGGCGTGCGGAGGGGACAGTGTTAACGATCCAGAATATTTCGAAAAATTAATTCAATCTCTAGGGGGAAGGCCAATCGACTGGGAAGGCAGGGTCCTCAGTGTCGGAGCACCAGGGATTTTCTCAGAAGAACCGACCGTCCTAAGGCAATCAGCAGCAGTAATCTCCGAAGCAAAAGAAGAAGGAGCAGACATAATCGTCAGTGCATGTAACCTCTCCCACTCAATACTGGATATATATCAAGGAAAGGCATCTAGGGCTACTGGAATTATTACTAATATCCCAGTGATACATCTTACCGAGCTACTCTCTTTCGCCTTCGGTAATCACAATACCAGGTTCGCGCAACTGAGGACTAGGATAGCAGTAATCGGGGACTAGAACTTCTAGAAATCATCAAGTCCATACTGGCCTCGAGGACGTATTTGTTCGGAAGGAAGATTCTTGGCCGATTTATCGCCTATTTCTGCAGGAGTCAAATCTCTTTTGGAAATTTGACTCCTTCTCTTTTCTCTCTCAGATATTACAAATTCATTGGCAGGTAGTAAGGATCCTTCTTCAACTACTGAAAACCTACCCAAATTCGATAAGTCTGAGTGATGTACTCGAGGGAGACTTCTCCGTACTCGATGTACAGCTCTCTGCATATTCTCCTCTCTCCTCACCGCCATGGCCTTGGCCCCTTCGTCTCTTGTGCCCTCAGCTATCAGAACGATGACCTCTCCAAGACGCTGTCTTCCAGTTCTGCCCCTTCTCTGTATTGTACGTATCTCACTAGAAACCGGTTCGTAGAATATTACTAGATCAGCAGAGGGTATATCCAGGCCCTCCTCCCCTATTGACGTCGCCAAAAGTACGTTCGCTCCACCGTTTCTAAACTCCTGGAGAACACTCACCTGATCTTTTGGAGAAAGGCCCTGCCTCCCCCCTCTTGCAGACTGTCCAACAAAACGTATTGCCTTTACACTATCCAGACCCTCCAGAGAGGACTCTAAAGACGCTATTGTGTCTCTGTAGTTGGCGAAAACAATCACCCTACTATTCGGATCCCGACGTAATCTTTCTCTAACCATTCTCCTTACTGCGCCAATTTTGGAGTGTATCTCGGCCATCCCCTCTAGCCTTTCCAAAAGGTCCCTGACACGGGGATCCCTGAGAAAATCTCGGACAGTTTTCTTACTTGAATCCTCACCATTCTCCAATCTTTCAAGGTATTCCCTGGATGCCGATACTCCTTGGCTCAATAGACAATTGATAAGATGATGCAATCTCATTGCGATGGCAATCTGGGAGACTGACTGGTATCCACTAACCTCTCCTCTGCCAATTGCGGACCTTGATCTGTCCATTGCACTGGATAGTCCTGCGAAACTAATCATTCCAGGTAAAATGTATCTCCCAAGACGTCTCTGCCTGTCAACTATGCCCTGTTGCCAAATGACGAATGGTCGGGCCAGTTCCTTCATTTCTTCAGGAACTCTAACTGAAATCTCTCTTATCTCTAACTCTGATAGATATCCCTTTAGCATCTCCTCATCAGAATTTCGGATGTGTATTCTACTCGCCCCAGTCCTAGTGCAGATTTCCCTCACAGTATCTGGTCTGTGACCAGGACTAGCCGTCGCTCCAAGAATATGGGGTGAGCTACTTGATGAGTTGTAGTAATCACACACAATTGCCATTGCATGCTCTCCGGTACAGTGGTGCGCCTCATCAATAACTAGAAGTGAGAATTCTGATAGTCTCAGAACATCATTCTTAACATCATTAACAACTACTTTTGGGGTAGCTATGATTAGTCTGGAAGCCCCCCATAAACCAACTCTATTTGAAGGTGGAATTTGACCAGTAATTGAAATAGCCTCTTCCTCAAATGAAAGTACGTCCCGTATTGATCTAAGGTGCTGATCAACAAGACCAACGGTAGGAGCAATCAATATTACGCGACCGTTTTCTTCAGACAGCTTATTCGCAATCGTCATCCATATTACTGCGGTCTTGCCTGCTGCTGTCGGCATTACCAAGAGCATGGAAGAAGTTAGTGCCTCATCAACCGCCTCTAGCTGGTAAGCCCTGGCTTCAACAAGACCTTCACTGAGCAAAGCATGGCTCACATAGGGTGACACGGATACTCCAATTATCGCAGAGGTTGAAAATAGTTTCAGTGAGATTGTTTGTCAACAGTGATGTTTTCTCTATCCCGATTCGTTCATATAGGGCATGTTTGTCGGAAGGCTGCTCACTACGTGAGGTACCAGACACCTGAAGGCTCTGCAAAAGCATCCTCAGAACCAGCCGACCACTCGGAAAGCTGGAATGGTGTCACGGTACCTCCATGACGTGGTTAGCCCGGAAAAACGCCGTTTACGGCAATATTCCGGTAATTGCAAAGGAGGACTAGAATGGCCGACAGGAGTAGACCCCGCCGAGGTAGCATGGGCTTTAGCCCTCGCAAGAGGGCACTTAGAAAGTTTGGTAGAATTCAAGCATGGCCCGAAAATTCTGACTCCGAAATCAGAGTGCTGGGTTTCGCTGGCTGGAAAGCAGGGATGACCCATGTACTGATGAGGGATACTAATCCAAACTCGACTTCCGCAGGACAAGAGGTCCGAAAAGCCGTTACTGTAGTGGAAACACCACCGATGACGGTACTAGCAGTCAGGGGATACAGGATGACTCCCTACGGTATGCAGACAGCCGGTGAAGCTTGGGCAGATCTGACAGACTCAAGTCCAGACGGGCTGATGCCGAGATTAGCAAACCAGACTCGTGGAGAGAGGGATGCTGAACAAGGAAGGAAACCAGCAAAGAGAGGTGGTAGAATTCCTTCAAGGAACGGTTCATCCGAAGGTGCCTTAGAATCCCTCAAAGACCAGAATTTGTGTGAAGTCAGACTGATAGTCGCTACCCAGCCTTCTCTAGTCAAGAGCATCCCGGGAAAGACTCCAGAGATTATGGAGGTTGGACTCACTGGAACAGATAACTCCGCCAAACTAGAATGGGCCTCTGAGAGACTTGGAGGAGAAATCTCAGTTGAAGATGTTTGGAACCCTGGCCAGGACGTAGATGTAGTAGGCGTCACAAAAGGAAAGGGGTGGCAAGGAGCTGTCAAGAGGTGGGGTGTGAAAATCCTGAGTCACAAGAATAGCAAGAGAAGGCGTCAAGCTGGTAACCTCGGTGACTTCGGTACTGGGTACGTTAGAAAGACTGTACCTCAGGCAGGACAGATGGGGTATCACCAAAGGACCGAGCTCAACAAGAGAATACTAAGGATATCCAACCCAGAGGAATCTGAAATCACTCCTGCTGGAGGTTTCTTGAATTACGGTGAGGTCACTAATCCATATATCCTGTTCCAAGGAAGTCTTCCCGGCCCATCCAAGAGGATGCTCAGATTTAGGGATCCAATAAGGCCAAGATCAGATAATCAAGAAGTTGTACTCACATATGTCAGCACATCAAGCAAACAGGGGGTCTGAAATTGAAGGTAAAGGTTTACGATTTGGTCAACTCTGTTGACCAGGAGGAGCTAGATGCCGGATTACTAGCTGAGTCTTTCTCTGTAGAGGCCAAGCAAGGAAAGGCAGTCAGTCTACCTGATGCCTTCTCATCAGATATCCGTATGGATCTTATCCGCTCTGCAGTTCACTCCTCAAGGGCAAATCGACGCCAGCCGTACGGCCACAGGGAGCATAACGGGAAGAAATCACCACAACCAGGAATGAAACACTCCGTGGAATGGTGGGGCAAGGGAAGAGGCGTATCTAGGATCATGAGGAAGACCGGTCAAAGAACCGGCGCTCAAAATCCCCACACGCGCGGTGGACGCCGTGCGCACGGTCCGAAAGTCGACAAAGATTGGTCACAGAAACTAAACTCCAAGCAAAGGACGGCAGCTAGAGATTCCGCAATCGCGGCTTCTGCAGATCCTGAAATTGTCGCAGCCAGGGGCCATAGATTCGATGAAGGTACTAGTTTCCCGATTATCATAGATGGCTATGTTGAGTCTAGACAGGGATCCAATGAGAAGTATGATGTCGAATCTATTCCACTTCAGTACTCTACTAGAAAGTTCATCGCAATGATGGAAGGCATAGGTTTAGGGGATGATTTAACCAGGGCCAAGTCCGGAAAAACCATCAGAGCGGGTAAGGGAACCATGAGGGGAAGAAAGAAGAGAACGCCGAAGTCTATCCTTCTGGTGGTTTCTAACAGAGATGGCCTTCACAAGGCAGCTTCCAACGTTCCAGGGGTAGATGTTGTTGTTGCCAAGGATCTTTGTGCAGAAGACCTAGCCCCAGGAGGAGATCCTGGAAGACTAACAGTTTGGACCAAGCAAGCAATAGAGGCAATGAGGTGAACAGATGACAGATCCATTCGATATTATCCTGATGCCTTGGATTACCGAGAAGACTCTTGAAGCTAGAAGGGTCTCCGATCCAGACATCGGATTCCTCCAGAACAACAACAGAATAGAATTCATCGTACACAGGGACGCTACAAAAGCCCAAATTAAAAGGGCGGTTGAAGAGCTGTTTGAGGTTAAGGTAGCCAAGGTAAATACAAGAATAACGATTACGGGCAAGCACGCTTCTGTGCGTCTAGCCGAAGGTTACGATGCGGAGGAGGCGGCACTCAAGCTGGGTGCTTTCTGATGAGGTGATATTATGGGTAAGAGAACACGTTCACAACGCCGAGGCTCTAGTCCTAAGAACAGGGTCTCCAGTCACAGATTCCCAGCAGCCAATAACCTACCAAGAGTTAAGGACAAGATTGGAGAGGTAATTGGTCTGATTCATAGTCCTGCCCATACAGCCCCCTTGGCTAGAATCAAATTTGATGATGGCACAGAGGGGCATATGGCCGCTCCAGAGGGAATTTCAGTGGGTCAACCAGTTTCATTCGGAGAGAATGTTGAGCTGAGGCCAGGCAATGTTACAATTCTTGGCAGTATCCCTGAAGGCACGCCGGTTTCCAATGTCGAGTCAAGACCTGGGGATGGCGGCAAATTCGCTAGATCAGGTGGCAATTCGGCAATAGTCGAGAGTAGAACTGGAGACAAAGTGAGAATTAGATTGCCTAGTGGCAGAATCAAGGAACTACTTTCCACTTGCAGAGCAACCATAGGCGTACTTGGGGGTCACGGTAGAAC
>DALC01000046.1:1117-4215 GCA_002499325.1 Euryarchaeota archaeon UBA538 | reverse complement strand
CGTACATCTTTCAACAATCTTACGGATAAGTCACTGTCTAAAGCGCTGAAGGGCTCATCCAGTAGAAGTACGTCTGGCTCAGCGAGTAGGGCTCTGGCTAGTGCCACCCTCTGGCCTTCTCCCCCCGATAGGTTCTCGACAGCTCTACCCTCGAACCCCGAGAGGCCGACTTCCTCGAGCGCTTCCTCGTGCCCTGACTTGGAGGCCAGAGAGAGGTTTCCGGAGACTGACAAGTGTGGGTACAAAACAGGCCTTTGGAAAATCAGTCCTATGCCTCTGTCCTCAGCCTCGAAATTCGTGATATCGATCTCGTTCATCCTGATTGTTCCCGAATCCAATGATTCTAGTCCGCAGATGCATCTCAATAGCGTGGACTTGCCGCAACCGGAGGGACCCAAAACAGCGAGGATCTCGCCCGGTCCGAGATGGATATCTAGATTCTTGAATAGGGTCTTGTCGAATGTCTTCGTCAGCGCTTCGCAGTCCAGCATCAGAACATCCCCCCGTCTCTGTTGTTACGAAATCTCTCTGCGAACATAAACAGTCCCATTGTTATCAGCATCAGAACTGTGGCCACTGCATTCGATGCCGGTGCTGACAACGGATCTTTCATCGGTTTGGCCCTCCAAGCGTCAATGAGCAGGGGCATGGTAGTCCAGTCTGAATTCTTCGCTACGATGAACGATGCCCCGAATTCACCCAATGACATTGCAATGACGAATATCGAGGAGATGATAATCGAGCCCTTCAGGAGAGGTATCTTGATCTTGATAAATCTGGAGAATTCACCCATCCCCAGGACTCGCGCATTCTCATCATAGGAATTGTCGAGGGACCTTATTGCAGGTAGCATGATCCTGACTACGAATGGGGTTGTGAGCATGATGTGAGCCAGTGATGGGAGGGCCCAGAATTGGTATGCCGAGGATACGTCCAGCTTGATTATTCCAAGAAGAACGCCCAGTCCTACCATAGCCGCACTGAGCGCGAAGGGTAGCATCGTGAAAACGTCCAGAAGCCTCGCTAGATTCGGGCTTCTCTTCTCCAGATCGTTGATTGTTGATGCCAGGGCATAGCCAAGGGGTAGTGCTACGAGGATCGTGATTGCCGCATATCCGAGCGAGTTCAGGATTGCCTCAGACATTGGAGCGAATGAGAATGACCCATGATATGCTTGATTCCAGCCATCAGTCCCCCAACGGAATCCGGCACCGCTTTCCCCCAGATCACGGATTCTGAACGATCCGATGACGACTGAGATCAGTGGTAGAACAGCAAAAATCAACGCGGGCACGATCACGAGCCAGCCAGGTGAGTTTGGTTTGCGGACATGTTCCGGGCGCGCCTGTGGCAGTATTGCTTTCCTGTCACGCTGGATCACGGAGGTCAGCCAGAGGGAGGTTAACAGAATCGTGAACTGAATCAGTGACGCGCCCATCACGATGTCTGAAGTCGGTTCCATGTAGCCTTGGATGCCAGCGGATGACGAAACCTCTGCCATCACGCTCTCAAGGGTATTGTCCCTCACTGTTATCCATCGGACCAAAGCGAACGAGGTGAAGGAGAAGACGAAGGTCATGCACGCCGCCGCCACTACAGAGGGCAACAACAAAGGGACCCAGAGATTCTTGAATCTTGAAGCTCTTGTTCTGCCATGAGGCAACAAGCGCAACTGCTCTTCCAAGGCAGGATCTAGTTTGGACAGGAGAGGCTCGCAGAAACGGATAATCAAAGCCATGTTGAACCAAGCATGAGATATTATCAGTGTCCACCACCACGTATTTTCATTGGTCCTAATATCCAGTCCGTAGGGGCCCACTATAGTCAGTATTCCCATGGCGGCGATTATTGATGGTATGACGAAAGGTAATGTCAGAACTGTCCTTATCAGAGACTCGAAAGGCCATCTGTGACGACCAAGGTACCAAGCTATCGGGAGGCTGATTATTATTGTCAGGAGAGTCGATGAGACCGCTTGGACTAGAGTGAATTCCAATACGTTCTGGGAAATATAATTCTCGCTCAATGACTTGGTCCAGTCATACGGATTGGGGCCTGTCACAAGGATAAGTCTTTGAGTAGCTAGGCCGATTGGTATGAGGATTAGCATTGAGTAAAGCATGACCGCGAATGCGCTTGCTAGCCTTCTCAAATCATTCACCTGAAGTCATGGCAGAGTTCCATTCCTCAAGCCATAACTCAATATTCTCTGAGATATCATTCATGGAAATTTGAGATGGCTGTTGAGGGATGACTGAGTTGAGCAGATATCCATTTTCCTCAGGTAAATCCTGGCCCTCTAGGACTGAGTACATCAGATTCTCTGTTGGCATCAGGGAGTTTACTTCTGGTGAAATTAGGTAATTTATGAATTCGCTGGCGGTCTCAATGTTTCCTCCATTCACGGCTGCGGCATATTCTACCTGCAAGAAGGATGTTTTCGGGAGATCCAGGGAGGCTGACTTCGTCCAATTTTCATTGTACCATGATTCAACTCCCGGAGAGTGGCAGTACGAGACAGTGATGTGTGCATCCCCAATGTACCCCTCGGTCCATTCCCCGTATCCTCCTGTATAGTGAGTCTCGTAGGCCTCGGACCATCCTGATGTGATGATTACATCGTTGTCCTTCATTGCAGTCCACCAGCTAGTGAATTCATCATTGCCATCCTCCCAGTCAAAGTAATCGAGTGTTGCTAGCATGAATGCCCTTCCCGGGCTACTTGTAACTGGTGAGGGGAGAGCTACTTTACCCCTCCATTCCTCCTCGGTAAGATTCCAAAGGGAAGTTGGGACCGTCAAATTCTCGCCATCGACTTGTTCCGTGTCGTAGTTGAGGCATACATAGCCCATGTCAAACGGCGTTGCTAGGGGACCGGAATAGGGCCCAAGGGCATCATTTCTGATGCCAACTTGATTCACATCGCTCTCAGCTAGAAGGTCGAATTCGATGGCGGTTCCAAGAAAGTTATTGTCCATACCAATGGCCAAATCCACGTCTTCTCTTCCTTGGTGTTGGATCAGATAGTCAAGAATAGACCCAGCATCGTTGAGCTTTAGAATAGTGACGCTGATTCCCGTCTCATTTTCAAATTCCTC
>DALC01000046.1:0-708 GCA_002499325.1 Euryarchaeota archaeon UBA538 | reverse complement strand
AGGGGGATTGTAAGCAGTAGTATTACAATGACCATGTTAGCTATTTTCGGGCTTTTTTCGTTTTTGTTTGTATTTCTCATTTCACTTCCTCCGCTGGCATTACCCAGATCAGGTCTGTGGGTCGCCACACGGGGTGGCCTCTCAGCAAATGCTCCCCAGTATTATTCTCCAAATCGGCAGGATACATTAACTTTGACTCGGTCATTCTTGTTGCATGAACGGGTATGTCCAATCCTGGGGAGGCTCGAGGGTTCTCTTGACCGACCTTGGGCTGATCCACCTGAGTAGGTTCAGAGGACCGCCTGCTTTGTCGTTGGTCCCTGATGCTCTTGCTCCTCCGAAGGGTTGCTGTGCCACCACCGCACCGGTGGGCTTGTCATTGATGTAGAAGTTTCCAGCAGTGAATCGAAGTGCCTCGAATGCCTTCTGTATGTTCTCCTCATTGGTCGAGAAGATTGAGCCTGTGAGGGCGTATGGGGAAGCCTCGTCACACACTCTGAGAATTGCATCGAATTCGTTATCGTCGTAGAGGTACACTGTCAGGACCGGGCCGAAGATTTCCTCGATCATGGACTCTGAATTGGGGTCCTCGGTCAGGATGATTGTTGGCTCGATGAAGTAGCCCACAGTATCGTCATATCCACCACCACAGAAAACCTCGCAGGATTCCCTTTCTGTGGCCCTTTGGATGTATCCTGATATCTTGTC
>DALC01000058.1 GCA_002499325.1 Euryarchaeota archaeon UBA538 | reverse complement strand
AACCCTGCCCTCCACATTTGATGGCTTGAGAATACTTATCTCTGCCTCAATTATCCTTTTTTGTGACCTTCTCTCTAAGTTTGTTCCTTTAGGCGCTAATAGTAAATAATCAATCCATAATAACACTGCATTGAAANNATGAATCCAAATGGCTAGGGAGAGTCCTTCTGATTAATTCATTCGTACTTCCACTATTGATTTTTATCATATGGTTCTGGTTTGTTCCCGAGATGGTAAATACTGCTTCTTCTCTGTCAGAAATAAATAACATAACCCCCAGATATGATGTGGCAGAGATAACAAAACTTGCAATTGGAATTACATGGGTGACAATTGTGTGGGTAGTTTTGTTCAATTCATTGACAATATTCAGATTCACAAACGGAGAAATTGGGATCTACGGCTGGGCTAGACCAAGACTGATCATAATTTGTCTAGGCCTTCTAATTCTAACCCTGCCGTCCACATTCGATGGTTTGAAAATACTTATTTCTGCCTTGGTTATCCTCTTTTGCGACCTCGCCTCTAAGACATTTCCTTTGGGCGGTAAGGGTGAATAATCTATCCATAATAACACTGCATTCAAAACTCACGTATAGTACCGATACATGTGAAAATCCTCAGGGTTGTTCTTGCCATCTTAATCCTCATGGGGGGGATCTTCGTCAATTTGAATCCAGATTTAGTAGATTCTCATTATGATTTTGAAGAATCTGATGAGTCTTCAGATCTTGTCGGTTTACAGATGGATGAGAGGTGGTTGGTCCTCAGGGTTTCTTTCCCTAATTCGCCCCATTCTGAGTCGATAACGTCTTCTCTACTGCAGGGAAATGGTTCAGCAGAGGAATATGTCCAGCAACTTTCAGGTGGGGCCTCAACACTGAAAGTTACAACATCAGTTGATGTCTGGGTCTCCGAGTTTGACGAATCGTATTGGGGCACAGACTCACAAAATGAGAGAGACGTGGGAAATAATGGAATGGGAGTGGATAAATTGGTAGAGAACGCCGCTAAAAATCTACTTTCAGGTCTTGATTTATCGGATTGGGACCTAAACGGCGACGGCATCTTAGACAGACTCCTAGTACTACATTCAGGAAACGCTCAGGAATCAGGAGGACCTTCGGACTCAATTTGGAGCCATTTCTCTACGCTCTCCAAACCGATTGAAATAGGTGATTGGGAAATTAAACATTATACAATTTCCTCTCTGGAATCTGGTTTGGGTACCCTTGTCCATGAAATGCTCCATCAAATGGGTGCTTATGACCTGTATGATGTTAATTCTGACTTGCCTTCCAGAACCTGGAAGGGGTTGGGGGACTGGGATATAATGGCTAGTGGAAATTGGAATGGGAATGCCATGATACCTGCGATGCCCGGTGGTGCAACCCTTGCAACAATAAATGGGCCCGGGATCGAATCCATTAACGACGAATTAAGCCAAAATATAACGCTATACCCCATGAGCTCTACACAAAATAACACTAGAGTAGTTTCCATATATACCGCACCAGGTGAGTCCGTACTAATTACTTACAGAGCGAATAATGGCTTCGACTCAGCCCTTCCCGGATCAGGATTGATTGTGGAGTATCTAGATAGAAATAATGGAAACATGAATGACAATACGGTCAATAAAGACCCAAAAAATCCTTGGGTGATGATTATTGAGGCAGATGGAGATCAAGCGCTCCTTAGAAATCGTGATAGTGGAAGTAGTGGAGATCCTTTCCAAACTGGTGATTCCTTCGGATCTGAAGGTCACCTAATCAGAGATAATAGAGGCAGGTTAGTTCCATGGCATGTTTCAATTACTAATATTGGACAGGCAAATGCTTCATTGGAAATAATTCCGAATAATGAATTTACTGATAGGATTCTTACTCCTAGGTCACCAATACAATTAATCGAAGGAGAGACCGCCTACGCGTCAGTAAATACACAGTTACCGTGTACCTTGGTAATCAATACTAGTAACGATTTAACAAATCCTGAACCAATTGAAATTGAAGTTCCTGCAGGAATAACCACTATACCCATTCTTCGATTTTCTGATACGAACCAAGAGATGGGTATTCTCAACGGCAATATTGGTTGCAAGGGAAAAACCCCAGAAAACCTCAGAATAGATTGGCAGGCCATCGGACATAGAATTCCCTATCAAGAGGTCGAGCACGTCATAAAGTGGGACCGACCATCGACTATTTCCATCCCAATTTCTATGATTGGCACAGGATCAAGGAACTACAATATAGCCATAGAAGGGGCCGTTGCTAGGATTGCTACTTCAGACACTCAAGGAGGAATGCTTTCTGGGGATAATCTAGTACTCGCTATCCAACCTGACGGATTATTGACTCCCGGAATGTACGCAAGGGGAGAGGTTGTATTCCAGGACGATTACTCCGTTGAGCAGAGGATTAAAATTGCACTAATTGCCGAGTCCTCCTTAACGGGCGATGGGATATTAGGGTGGATTTCTCAGCCTTCTAATGGACTATTGACGATATCCATACTCCTGGCGTTTAGTATCGTTATGGGAAGAGATGCAGATGACTAACGGGTAGTGCTCCACCTTGAATCTGTTGGGGGCCTAGAGATAGACATGTAGTCAATATGACCGCGTGTAAAAATAGGCATTAACCAGGTTTTATTTACCCCTGATGCCAACCTGGAAGCTAGGCAGGCTTCGTTCCAGTCACTTGGAATATTCTCAGGATCCGCGACTAACCAAGGGGCATGAGATTCACCAACATTACCCTCATAACACCTCCATTTCGTCCCATACTTAAATCCCGATTTTGGATTTAATCCTCTGTTCAACAAATCAAGTAGGACTACGGCACGTGTATCTTCATCTCCCTCTATTAATGACCTAAAAGCTGAATCGGTAATTCCTCCACCAAGTAATCCTTCAGAAACTCTACTTTCTTCAATGTCCAAGCTGGGTATGAAGTACCCTCCACTAGATATCTCATACAAGGAGCCCGTATCAATATCTATCCCTGAGTACTTTCCTAACTCTCCTCGAGGATCTTCTATTGATATCCGATATGTTACAGCGGAACCTTCCTCATCAACTACTATAATTTCTGGAATTAATCCCTTATGTTCTACTCCCTCACACCATGAGTATAATTCCTCAGGGATTATTGGATCATTTGAGTTGAATATTTGTAACTCTGAAACAGGATCGCTTTCTCTTGGATGCAGGTTTGAAGGCCATCTCATAGCCCAACTATTTTCTTCAAAATCATAGTCTGCACTCCACTGATCTATGTTCAGAACTACTTTATTTCCCGGAATCCTTA
>DALC01000028.1:9603-19854 GCA_002499325.1 Euryarchaeota archaeon UBA538 | reverse complement strand
AACACAACAAAGGCCATTGACTGTACTTTTCTCATTATTTTCACACAGTCTGACGTTAGGAATGGTTATTGTACTAATGCTATCGCTTGCGATATTGGGTGGCTGATTTGAGTATGGAGGCGCTCCAGTCAAAATTGGCGGTTCTGTTGACATCAATATTGTTACTCAGTATTCCTACTGGTATGGTCTCGGGCCAGTCATCAGTAATTACGGAATGTGAGATTCTGGTTGATTGGGACTATGAGGTTAGTTGGTTGGAGGAACCAGATGAGGAAGGACAATTTTTCTCACTCGGATATGTCCATAGATATCGTGTAGTTTTTGATCCCGAGTTTTCTCCTGGTTCTTCTCCCAGTGGCGTTTCTGTCGATGCTACTCATGTAGGTTTAGACAGAGAGATATCCGCTCTGAATATCTCATACATCAGTGCCGGGGGAGAGGTAGACATTGAGCTAGATTCCCAACCATTTTTCGGTGACAAAATTTTCGTAAACTTCTCTAGCTTGGAATCTACATGTAAGAGGTCTGTAACTGTTACCAATTGGAATCAACCAATCGAGGACCATGAGATTACCAGGGAGACCGTCTGGTCACTAGAAGGAGTAGACTCTGGAAATCAGAATATTGACTTTGATGGGAGGGGCTGGCAAAAGAGACAGGGAGCTATCTTAGAATCCAATGAACTAGGAAACGGCTCACTCCAAATTAATACAATGGATGGCTCAAACGGAATCATGCTCGACCTCTCTTTAGACAGAGTCTGGTTGAATGAATCATATGATGGTGATGAGCTCAGAACTCAAGATTTTGAGATGACTGGAAACGGTACCATGGTTCTGAGAGAAGGGTATTCGGAAGGAGATTACGAAGAAGGTTTCACTGCTGAGATTTCAGTCAGTAGCGCCAAAGTTAATCGCTCATGGCAAGATGACGAATTGTCTGAGAGAATTATCATTGAGGGTAATGGCTGGCTATCTTTCAATGGCGGTGATAATAATAGTTCGGGAGGAGGATTTGGCGAAATTCATACCTTCTTCTTCGAATCCTTGGACGAGGACGGACAGAGAAGGGCTCAGAATTTTCATCTTGAGGCCAATGCATCAATGAGGATCTCAGGAGTCTCAGACTTCTTCTCATTCGACCTAGATGAACTAATAATTAGAGAGAGATGGTCTGACGATACTCGTGAAGAACAGTTCTTCAGAGCAACTGGCGGAGGCGAATTTGGATTCGAGATTGAGGATGATCAGTTTAGCATAGACGTGAATGGCACCATCCCTCTGATTCATCTGGAGTCCTCAGGAGGTGAGACAGTATCAGACACCATAATTGTTGATGGGACCTATGATGGAGATGCAGAGGGAAGCTTCGGTTTAGTAAGACAAATAGTAGACTCAGGAGTGCAGGAGAATTCAGACGGTGTTAGGTACGAGGTCGATAAAATTCAAAATGAGTTCTGGTTCAATGTTTCAGCAACTCCTCTCGGTCCAATATCCCAAGAGTTTGGAGCAGAGCATAATCTGACATATGAATTCAAAGTTCCTCAGGAAGACTGGCGTAACAGGACCGTCAGACTACAATATGTAGAAGATAATGGTACTGTGTCAGATGAATTCCCCCCAGAATCGCCAATTATTGAACAGCCCACCAGACCAGAAGCTAGTCCCCTTATCTCCAACCAGATTTCAAGAGAGAGTGGAAAGTCTCCCCAGAACGTGGTTCCAGGAGATAAATTTGTTCTATTGGGAAATCCTTCCAATACTCTTGAGGTAACAATCAATTCAATCACCGACAAAGAGATGGATGGCCATATTGTTGAAGCAGCTGAATGGACTGGGAGATTTGAATTCGAAGAGGCAATGGCTTCAGGATTTTTTGTTAATGAAGGCCCGCTATCGGGCCTCCTATACGAGGCTTCTAGATGGATAACATTGGAATCAGATGGAGAAAACCAATCAAATGATATTTACTTCCAGGAGCATCAGAAAGTAGATAGAATTCTATACCCATCAATAATCACTGCGGAAGAAAACAATCCCCCTTCGCTTGAATCTGTCAGTTTCAGAGAGGGATCCTTGCACACTGAGGGAGGGGCGTCACACATCGAGGTCAAAGTTAATGATGTAGATACTGATGTAGTGGCAGTTATTGCGGACCTTTCTTCTATTGGACTGGGTCTTGTCTATCTCTCTGATAGCGGAATGAAAGGAGACATAACAATTCATGATGATGTCTGGACATCATTAATTATCCATGAGGGACTGGAATTTGGGGATTTTTACATTCCTATTACAATCATTGATTATTGGGTCGAGATTAGTGAAACAGCAGAAATTAGTGTTGCTAACTTACCTCCTAGGGTAACCTCAGTCTCCTTCTCCCAACCCTTGGCTATCAGAGGAGAAAATATTGGAATTTCAGTCGATGCCACTGATGGACATGGGGTCTCAGAGGTCAAAGTAGATTTATTGGGATGGGGAGGTGATCTTTTCTTACTAAACTTTTCAGAGTCTTCGGGACTGTGGTCAGGAATATTCTCTGTCCCTACCTCAATTGCGCCCGGAGAGAGAAATATCCCACTGAGAATGTCAGATTCTCAGGGAGCCGAAATAACCACCACAGGGTCAGGATTAGTTTCAGTGCTGAGGATTGATAATGAACATCCAAATCTATCTCTCCTGGAAGTATGGAGAGATGGGGCCCCCCAGTCGTTGATTTCCGATCAGGGAGAATTAGTTCACCCTGTGATGGTCTCTGAAGGGGAGGATCAAATTACACACCACATAGAGGCTACGATTTCCGATTATGATGGCGTATCTTCTGTTCAGGCCAAGATTGGCAGGCTCGCAGAGATTGGAAAGTCTGAGCAATGGCTACTGATGGTGGATGACGGAACATCAGGGGATAGATTCGCAGGGGATGGAATCTACTCACTGGAATTCACAGTCAGGCCAACCATCCCCGAGGGGGAAATAGAGATAAAAATAAGGGCCACTGATATCTTCTTGTCCAGTACTCCACCAGAAGACCAGGGACATGTATTTTCAGTCTACACTTCTGATTGTTGTTCAGACGATTCTAGCTGGATTTCCAAAAATATATCTTCAATCGTGCTAGTCTCATTATTCTCCATCTTGTTGCTCGGTATGGTGGCTGTAATTCTGCAAGTAAGAAAGTCAGACTTTGACTGATGGGAGATGGAGTGGTACGAGTGCCGGGATTTGAACCCGGGTTCCGGCGTTGGCAACGCCGGGTGATAACCACTACACTACACTCGTGTAAATGCCGGGAAGGCAGAATCGCTTTTCTAAGCGTCGGTCTCTTTTTTGATTAAATTACCTAGCAATTCAATTATTGAATCTCTTGTCGTTCTGTAGATTTCTAATGGCTTTCCGTGAGGATCATCGAGCCCCCAGTCGTGGTCAATACGAATATTCGGGCAATGAACCCCACACCCCATGCTGATTATCTTATCATAGCCTTCTGTGTCGATATAATCTATCGATTTCGGGCGAAGTCCAGCCGACTCTATTCCTTTTTCTTCTAATGCTATAATTGCGTTTGGATTGACTTCACTCCCGGGGTGAGTTCCTGCAGAATCAGCGGAGTGCCCTAGACTCTTACATATCGCTTCAGCCATTTGGCTCCTGCAAGTGTTCCCAACGCAGACGAATAGTACCTTCATAAATTTCCGAATGTATATCACTAAATTAACTCAGTCCCAATAGAATACAGTTACTACAGCAATAGAATAGCATTGAAGTATATGCGCTCTTACCATGTGTCATGGCAGATTCGCCCGTGTCTCATCATACCCCCGACTCCCCTCCACAAGAGGAAGCCAACCAGAATCAGAGAGCTCAGATGGAGCAGGCCTACCAGCAGATGCAAAGAAAGATGAGGATGTCAAAGATGAGCGAAGGAATCCGTCATAAAATCATGGTTCTTTCTGGAAAAGGAGGTGTCGGTAAGACCACTGTAGCCACAGGTATCGCACTTTCACTGGCACGAATGGGAAAGAAAGTTGGATTAATGGACATAGATATTACCGGCCCTAATGTACCTAAGATGCTTGGTATCGAGGGGACAGAGCTTCACATAGAGGATGGACAGATATTCCCAGCAATAGGCCCACATGGGATAAAGGTCATTTCTATGGCATTCTTGATTGAAGATCCGGATAAGCCCGTTATTTGGAGGGGGCCAATAAAATTAGGCGCTATTCAGCAGTTCATCGGTGATGTAGCATGGGGAGAGCTTGATGCTCTTGTGATAGACTTCCCCCCAGGTACTGGAGACGAACCACTGACTGTAAGCCAAACTCTACCTAATCTTGATGGGGTGGTTATAGTAACCACGCCTCAAGAAGTCGCACTTTTGGACAGTCGAAAGTCAATCAACTTCGCTAAAACAATTTCAGTCCCAGTACTTGGTGTTGTCGAGAATATGAGTGGATACACCCTTTCCGGTACAGCTGAAGCTGATAGCCAGATATCTGTGATTGGCCCCAAGGGAGTGCCCATCGACATCACTGCCTCGCCTGAGGGAAAATGGTCAGTAACTCTAGATTTATTCAAATCAGGAGGAGGAGAGGATTCGGCAATGGAGCTAGAAGTCCCCTTCCTGGGTAGACTCCCCTTCGATCCTGGAATTGTAAGGGGGGGAGATGATGGTGTTCATAGAATTGTGGCAGAACCAGAAGGAGAAACTGCACAATCTTTCAGCAAGGTCGTCGATCAGATACTTTTGTCATTGGAAAAGGGTGACACTCATCAAGTCAAGATTACCTGAAATCATCAGTTTCAAGGGTCGAATTCATTTCAAATATGCTTCTCGGAAGGTATTGAAATGGCAGTAGGGAGCGGGATCTACATCACTTGGATAACAGGTGCTATACTAATCAGTGTCGCAATGATGCCGATTTTCAAGCCCCCTTATGCCAAGGTTAGAATTGAAGGCTTCATAGATATGTTCCGAAGGTATTGGGCGCACATGATTGTGGTATTCTCAGTATATCTATGGAAGGATATTTTAGATGGGCTGGATAGAATCCTGATGGCAAATACACAGCTGGACATGACTCCCTATGTCTATGCTATCGAAGGAGATATCGTGCTTTGGGTACAGGAGGGATTCAGGAACGATCTTCTGGATGTTATCCTAACTCACTTTTACGTCATGGGATTCATGACCGCGACATTTGCCTCCTTCGTCTACCCAATTTACTTCGATGACCGTCACATGGCCGATAGGGTCTCATTATCGATGTTCTGGGTCTACATTCTCGCTATCCCATTCTATCTATTCTTCAATGTCAGAGTAACCGGGGACTATATCCCCCTAATGGAAACCATTGCCTATGATTTAACCCCTGAGATTCATAATTGGTTCACACGTATAGACCCGTTCACTAATGGAATGCCTAGCCTACATATCGGCCTACCCTTCGCGATATGGCTGACAATGACCAGATGGGATGAAGACGGTAGATGGCTGAGATTTCGCAGATTCCTGGTAATTTTCCTAGCCTTGACGGCCTTTTCCATTATTTATCTTGGAATCCATTGGGCTATAGATATAATTGGTGGGATGATAGTAGCAATAGCAGCTGTCTCAGTTACTGAGAGGACTCATAAGGGGATTTGGACAATCGCCGATGAAAGACTTTTCACAAGAAAGATCGCCAGACTTATCGACGATCCAAAGATTTTTTTGAGAGGTTCTAGAAACTACGTTAGAGAGAAGTTTTCTCCGCTCAAGGAACCAGGGAGTAAGCAGACCAGCGTATTTATCGCGGCATTGCTACTTTCAACTGGCTTCGTACTTCTGTGGGATGCTACGCACCAAGAGTTTCCCGTAGAAGGTGTCGAGTGGCCGACATCTACCGCCGGATCCGATGATTGGTTAATTGGGATAGAGGTAGATCCAAAACCGGACGGGATAAATGATATCGAAATTACGGCATTGAATACTAGTCTAGAGGAAAGACAGGGCATAATAATCTCTGGTCCTGACTGGCTTGAAGAGCCAAATGTGTCTATTTCGGGCTCTTATCTTTTACTAAATAATAAGACCAGGATAGATCTGTATGACTTAGAATCCTCAGGGAACCCCTATGTTCCAATGTTCTCCAAAAATACAGATTTTGAGATTGATATTTGCGATATTGGATACGACGGAAATGGAAACCCACTTGTCGTAATACTAACTGATGAAGGCATTTTGTTGATGAATTCGGATCAAGAAATCTCCAATTTAGACGGAATAGACGAAGATGTCGATACGTTGGAGGTCTCCGGAAATTCCATTGCTTGGTCATTTGATGATGATACATCAGGTCCGACAGTGTATACCTCGTCACTTACTGATGCCAGTTCTATAACCGCCGTATACCTGGATGTTGTTGCTGAAATCGATCAGGATGAATTTTTATCTGAGCAGTCCGGTATCGAAGTAAATTATTCAGAATCTAAAATTGTCGATATTGCAGTCGATGATCAATTAATTGTTGCAGTGGTCGATGTTGGACCAATAAATAGGACCGTTTTCGCAGATACGGTTTCTGGGATGCAAACCATGATTTCAACTCCAATTTGGGAATCCTCTTCACCTAGCATCGGAAACGGTAATGTTGCATTCCTCCAAATACCAAGATTTCAGCCCGGAGCACCCAATTCCGAAAATTCTGAGGAAAATCAAGTCTTCATCTACCAAATAGAGTCAAATCAGACCGAGCAACTTACCTTCGATGAGGATGAAAGCCACTCTAGTCCACAGGCTCTATTGGGAGGAGTTGGATGGATTGAAACTAGCAATGGGGAAGCCGAGTTAAAATGGTATAATCTTGAGGAGACATTTGAACCATATTCATCCGTAATATTGCAGACATCGGTAGTACTGCTAATCCCATTAGTATTCACATGGGCAAGGCAGAAACAGTCTGAAAGATGACTAGACTACTCAGCTAGTCTAAACATCTCACTAAGAGATTTTCTCGCTCGGTGAATTATACCTTCATCAATCTCAATTATTTGTTCGGGCTCAGGCTCTCTGAGTGCCTGTAGAATATCCTCTAGCTGGGTCCTCTTCATGTGCCTGCACATTACACAGGACCCCAGGAGATTAATTTCATGCTCACTTTCTGCAAGTACTCTCTCGGCAGTCCCACACTCTGTAATTAACATGATATTGTTACTCCCAACTGAGGCCAATCGCATTGCCTCCTTCATCAAAAGCTCACTACTGCCGACAAAATCACTCTCCTCCAAAACCCCTGCATCGCATTCCGGATGTGCCAGTACTTGGAGGTCAACTCCTATGGAACTCATCCTCTCTTTCCAAGAGATTACTTTTTCTCCTGTGAACTCGGCGTGAACCTCACATTCACCATCAAAGATAATCACTTCTTTACTACCTTCTAGATGTTTTTGGATGTGTTTCCCCATGAATCTATCTGGAACGAAAATTACCTTATCTCCTGGAAGCCTCTCACAGATTCTGAGATAGTTGCTACTAGTTACGCAAACGTCACATTCCGCCTTTACCGAAGCTGTAGTATTAATGTAGCATGCGACAGGTACTCCTGGATATTTTTTCTTTAATTTGATCACATCTTCTGCAGATATCCCATCACTCAAGGAACACCCAGCGTCAGGGGATGGATGCAAAACTAGCTTGTGAGGACTGACGATCTTAGCGGTCTCAGCCATGAATCTTACACTTGAGAAAAGTATCGTTTCTTGGGGAGCATCCCGTGCAGCCTTCGATAAGGTGTAACTATCAGACACTGAATCAGCAACGCCGTAGACAATATCAGGTGTCTGATAAGAATGAGCTATCAGAAAAACATCCTTCTCCTTTTTCAGCTGATTAATCTCTAATGTCAATGGAGAGATTGATCTACATATTCTCATATTCCATCTAGAACTCTGCCCTATTGCTTCAAACAGTCTTTTTGCCTCTTCCTCGATCTCTTCTTCTGGGAAAATTTTTGGTTTTACGGCTCCTTTCGGCAAAGGTGCTGTTGGCATCTGCATATGCTTTCCCGCCTCACGGTTCAGTGGAATCGCTTTCAAGGTATGTGACCTCCCGTAGCCATGGCCGGCCCGTGTTTCCAGTACTGGGAAGAGTCTAAGTTGATTCATGTCGGGGCTGAGGCGAGTGTGAGCTCGGGTCTGTGGCTGGGCATTCCTGCAGTCCTGAAATCGCGTAGAAGAAGAGGTTACAGGCACGTGGAGCTAGATGATAGGCTGACCAAGAGTCGAATTTCAGTAGAGGCAAAGGTACTTTCTAGATTACAGATTACAGGATTCTCCGCACCTCGACTACTTCAGATAAATCAAGAAGAGGGATGGATGGTACTCTCTGAATTGGAAGGAAATCCGATATATCAATCATTAATTGACAGAACGAGGGGAGTAGATGATATGTTCCAGATAGGTGTGAAAATAAGAGAACTCCATGAACTCGGCTTCTCTCATGGCGATTTAACAACCCATAATATCATGATTGATGAAAACAGAAAAATCTCGTTACTAGATTTCGGACTCTCTAGAATCTCTGCAGAACTAGAGCATATGGGCCAAGACCTCCAAGTTTTGAATGAATGCTTATCGGCGAGTCATTCTGATCTCGAGAATGCAATGGATGAAGTGCTGAGGGGATACTGCGCATATTCATCCGATGAATCGGCGTGCAATCCTGTCTCTGTAATTTCAAGATTCAACCAAATTAGGAACAGAGTCAGATATTTGGGGTAGAAAAATGAGAATAGTTTTCGCGACGGGAAATTCAAAAAAGCTAGACGAGGCTAGGGAATATCTAGAACCTCTCGGACACGATGTTGAGCTTCTATTGATCGAGGGAAAACCTCCAGATTTTATCGAGCCACAGACATCGGAATTGATGGAAGTAGCTCTTTCAAAATCCGATCAGGCAATCAATATGATTTCAGATTCAGAACTTTCGGACTGCGCTATTCTAGTCGAAGACTCGGGACTATTCATTGACTCATTAAACGGTTTTCCAGGTGTTTATTCTTCGTATGTTTTCAGAACAATTGGACTTAGTGGGATTCTTAGAATTATGAGTGAGGAAATAGATAGAAATTGTGAGTACAGGGCAGTGAGTGTTCTGGTCATTAACGGTAAGAGAATAGTTAGAACTGGAGTATGTCGAGGTAAGTTAGGCAATGAGATATCCGGGCAGGGCGGCTTCGGCTATGATCCTATTTTCATTCCAAATGGATCAAACGAAGTGTCATTTGGACAAATGAGTGAATCAGAAAAATCATCATTCTCGCACAGAGGGAAATCGCTGAAGGCGCTGTCTGAGGCCATCTCTCCCCCGTCAATGTGAAGACATGCCCCCTCCTGTCGGGGCTGGGAGTGGCATGGTTTCTCTGACCAGACTAATCAATTGGGTGGCTTTAATCCTAGGCTCGATAGTCTTTCTGATTCTCCAAGGGGAGGTTGATATGACACAGAGAATAGCCGGAGGAACAGTACTTCTTGCCCTGGCCTCTCTCCTAATTTTTACTGGTCGTGAGAAGATGATAATTCCCGCAATAGATGACTCCCAGCCCTTTGAACCATCTCCCGAACCTGACTTGAAACTATTAGAAGATGAATCAGTGGAGTTGTCTGATATGGGGGAATCTGAAATGAGAAGAACAAGAGGAAGACCATCCACACCCCCAACAATGCCATTGCCTCCATTACCCGTCATGATGCCCCCTCCCACTCTCCCCGTCATGGTGCCTCCTACAGAGGCCCCTCAATTTTCTCAGGACAATAGTCCAATAGATCCGTCTCCAACATTTCCCGAAGGGACCAACGTGGCTATGAAATACGTCGCGAAGGGAGATGCAGTTTCCGATGAAGAAGAAGAAATTGAAGGATTCATTGCCCAGAGGAGAGAGAAAAGGGAAAAGATGCTCTCCGATATTGAACGAAGAAGGAGGATGAAGCTCGCTGAAAGGAAGGCATCTATGGCTAGGAAGTGGTCCGAAGCCGAGGATGGAGAAGATCTAGCAACTTTGCTTAGAGAAGGAGAACATGATATTCAGGTCTTTGAAGAACCTGAAAATCCAGATACTGGAAAGCCACTTGGAATAACCTACTTCAGAATAGACTCGGGCAGGGTACTCATGATCAGGGCACCTCTGGACATTCCCCAGAAGGGAATACAGCCAACAGTTGATGATACTACAGACGATACACAACCGCACCCCCCTCCAGGGATGCCGCCCCT
>DALC01000028.1:0-9248 GCA_002499325.1 Euryarchaeota archaeon UBA538 | reverse complement strand
CCCCTCCCTCCAATTGTTAATTCAGAAGATGGACAATGATACGTTCAAACCACATCCATACCTGCGCTAAACATGGAAGACGACGTATTGTTGGTAAACGATGTTGAGATTGAAGGCTCAAGTCCCTCAGGAGGAGTTGTATCAGTATGGACTCTGAATCGGCCTGAGAAACTGAACGCTCTTAATCAAAAAATACATCTTTCCATAAAAAAACAGTGTAAAAGGGTAGATTCAGATGATAGAGTAAGATGCGTAATCATCAGAGGTGCCCCACCGTTAGATCCTCCGGAAGGAAAGAGAAAGAAGCCTAACTCATTTGCAGCCGGTGCGGATATCTCGGAATTCTCAGGTAAAAACTCCGATGATGTAAGGCCCTTTTTTGAGGACAACGCGTGGGAGGCAATTTGGAACTTATCTAAACCTACAATTGCCATGGTTGATGGGTTCGCTCTCGGAGGGGGAACTGAACTCGCGTTATCCTGTGATATTAGAATATCATCAGACAGGTCAACTTTTGGCCAGCCGGAGATAAATTTAGGACTAATTCCAGGAGGTGGTGGAACACAGAGACTTTGCAGACTTGTAGGATATGGTAAAGCAATGGAGATTGTTTTAGCAGGAGAGATGATCACCGCAAAAGAGGCACTTGAAATCGGATTGGTGAATAAGGTGGTTACGCCAGAGGAACTAGAGGGTGCGACTATGGATTTAGCAACAACCATCTCAAAGAAGTCACCCTACACAACCAAGGTTGCAAAGAGGGCGATACGCGCTTCTCTGGAACTCCCGTTTAGTGAGGGTGTGCTGACCGAGAGATCAGAGTTTGTTGCTCTTTTTGATACTGAAGACAAGGAGATCGGAGTTCAAGCATTTCTTGAACGTAAGAATGCTGAGTGGGTGGGAAATTAATCCAATTTTCCTTATCTTTGGATAGCCTTGACTTCAAGGAACTCTTCCAGACCGTGTGAGCCAAGCTCCCTGCCATTACCTGAGAGCTTGTATCCTCCAAATGGAGCACTGATATTGAAAGCACCTCCATTGATACTAACTTGACCGGTCCTCATTGCCATGGCTACACGCAAAGCCCTCTCCTCATCTCCTGACCAGACACCACCTGAGAGGCCATACTCAGAGTCATTTGCCATGATTATCGCCTCTTCCTCTGTCTCATAGGTGCTTATCGAAAGTACGGGGCCGAAGATTTCCTCTCTGAAGATGGTCATTTCCCTGGTGACGTCCGCGAAAACAGTTGGCTTGACATAGAAACCTCTTGAAACACCCTCTGGCGTTCCAAGACCCCCAGAAATAACAGTCGCCCCTTCAGAGATGCCTTTGGAAATGTACCCGCTAACAGACTTCTGCTGACTTTCAGAAACCATTGGTCCGCACTTTATCGACTCATCCATTGGATCGCCAACGGAATACCTCTCCATTGTATTAGAAATCACTTCTATTATCTCTTCACGATGACTGGATGGAATAAGGAGACGGCTTAGTGATGAACACTCCTGTCCGGAATTGTTGAAACAAGAATAAATCGACATTTTAGCCGCCTTAGCCATGTCTGCATCATCGAGGATAATATTTGCACTCTTTCCACCAAGCTCCAGAGTCACTCTCTTTACTGTTTCTGATGCCTCTTTTGAGACACTAATTCCGGCAGCAGTTGAACCGGTAAAGCTCACCATGTCTACTTCTGGATGCGAAGAAATTGCCTTCCCAATTTCTCTACCATGCCCAGAAACCAGGTTAAACACCCCCTTGGGAATTCCACAATCGTGTATGATATCAGCAAGAATGAATGCATTTAGTGGGGCCTCCTTGGATGGCTTCAGTATCATTGTACAGCCGGAAGCCAGCGCAGGTGCGACCTTTCCCACTATTTGATGAAGCGGAAAATTCCATGGTGTTATCATCCCAACTACTCCAATGGGCTCCTTGACAATAAGAGAATTTCGCACCTCCTCCTCCCATTCAAATGATTCAAGAATCTTAGCATACGACCTAGCAACCACCCTTGGTGTTCCAACCATTGCCATTTTTGAATAATTAATTGGAGTGCCAACTTCGGAAGTGATTACCTCTGCAATCTGATCTCCTTTTTCTGAGATAGCGGCAGAAATCGCATTGAGATATCCCTGACGCTCCTCTATACTAGACTTAGACCACGATGGAAAAGCCGACCTTGCAGCTAGAATTGCATCATTAACATCGTCCTCCGTCCCGACAGGAACAGTGCCAATTATCTCCTCTGTAGCTGGATTGATGACCTCAATTTTTTCTCCCCCACTGGCAGGAACCCACTTGCCATTGATGTATATGGCGTCTCGCTTAATCATGTACATCCCAGTGTGTTCAGACTTATCACCTTCATGGAGTTCAATAATGAGTCCCCTATTCGGCAACCATGTCTTCAACCGTAGAACGTCAAGACGGGGGAGTCGCAATCCTCACTATGTCATCAGAAGCTTCTAGAAATACATTCAATCCAAAGAATTTCCAACCATTAGTCAGCCAAATAGAATCTCTAATGGAAGATCCTTCATGCAGGGCAGTCATACTTACTGGTTCTGGTAGATTCTTCAGTGCTGGGGGTCCTATTGATGAATTTGCAGAAGCAATAGATGACGGAACCATAGGAAATATGGTTAGTGAAATGACAAATTCCCTCCATTCCCTGATTCTAAAAATCAGAGCTAGTGAGACAGTCTTCATTGCCGCTATTAACGGTGCGGCGGCTGGTGGTGGTCTTGGACTTGCTCTCTCTGCAGACTACAGGATATGCTCAGAACAAGCAAAAATAGCGGCCGCATTCTTCGGATTAGGTGCATCTCCAGATGGAGGGACCACATGGTTACTACCAAGGTTAGTGGGGAGTCAAATAAGTAGGAAGTTCTTCTTCAATAATGAGGTGTGGACAGCCAAAGAAGCTCTTGAATTTGGAGCTGTTGATGAGATAACCTCTTCTGAGGGGCTAATAGAGCGTTCTATAAAAACTGCAAGAGATTGGGGAAAGTGGTCCAAAAATAGTCGTAGATCTACAAAGCAACTGCTTGACGCTTCCACGTCCACATTCTTCGAGACGCAATTGGAATTCGAGAGAGCATTGATGATATCCTCTGCCCAGTCTCAAGATTTTGCAGAGGGCGTCGCAGCCTTCATAGAAAAAAGAAGTCCGAAGTTCTCTGAGGAATAGACTATGAATAGACGCTTGATGATCATGAGACATGCCCATAGTAGCAGAGAAAATCCCAGTCTGGCCGATCATGACAGGCCTTTAGATGAAAGGGGGCTCGGAGATTCACCAATTGTAGCCAAAGAAATCCTAAGGAGGGGCTGGAAGCCTGACCATATCTCTATTAGTAGCTCTTTGAGAACAGTCCAGACATTTGAAAACCTAGGTCCCGAACTTTCAGAAATCCCCCCATCCATTGAAAGGAGACTTTATCATGCCTCCTTAGATACTCTTCTTTCGGTAACAGAAAGTATTCCCGAAAATACTACTCATATGATAATCAGCCATAACCCAGGATGCGAGATGCTTCTTGAGAAACTCTCAGGTGAACTAGAAATTATGACAACTGCATCAGTCGCTCTAATGGTGGAGAAGGATGGAAGATGGCATTTGTTGGATCTGATTAGGCCAAGCAACCTAGTATAAAGCCACTTCAAAGAAATTAACAAGTTTCATCTTGTATTCATCAGAGTTTCCCCAAATGGCGTCTACATGTCCTCTATCTTCAACATACCAAGTATCTACATTCCCCCCATTGTCTAGCATTCTTGACTCAAATCTCTCTGCATGAACGATTGATACTCTTGGGTCGTCCTTTCCATGAGTCAGGAATACTTCCCTGTCCCCAGCAGTATCAGCGGCCTCCATGGGAGAGCGTTCATCCAGACCAACTCCAGCTAGCCAGCCCCCAACTCTTACCGCTGGTCCCGCAAAAATAGTTGGAAAACCCAATCTTTCTAATTCGTTGTTAACCAATAACGGGAAGTCCAAGACTGCACTGTCAAGCCACATAGCGCCTATTCCCGACTCTTCAGCGAAAGCAATTGCAGCTCCTCCTCCAGCAGATATGGCAGTCATGCCAACTTCTCCCGGTTGGTATCCCTTATTTTCAGTCAACCAGTCGTATGCGCCTAAAAGATCATTAAACTCGATTTGTCCAACGGCAAAATAGTCCCCTACAACATCACTCTCTCCATAATTTCTCAAATCAAAGGAAAGGGTATTGATGCCACCTTCAGATAAGTAAGCCTGCATAAGTAACATCTCTGGTTTACACTTTCCATTCATTGGCATCCCATGCGTGAGAATTACTACGGGGGCATTTTGATCAACTTCTACATACCAACCACGAAGCGTAACGCCCGCATCTCCTCGTGGAGTGAATGAAACATTCTCGTAAGAGGACATCTGATATGAGGAAACATCAAAATTCCTACGTATATCTACACGTTCTTCTGCATCTGGCCAAGGTTCAAAACTTTCCCAATCGTCATCCACATCCCAGTTCGAAGGGGTATTTTCTGACCACATACCACAACCAGGATTGATCGCCAATGACTGTGATGCAATCACATACCCGATGCCAACGTATCCAGAGCCAATTACCATCAACACCACAGCGGAAAGAGAGAACAGTTTTTTCTTTCCATCCAAAGATTTCCAGTATTCCCTGATTGACGCCATATATGCGAACGACACACTGTCATTCATGAGCATTGCCATCCTAATTGAGCAATTGTGACCGATGAGCACTTCAACCCGAGTCCACGCGCAGTCTCGTGGCAAGGGAGCTAATACGACTCGATGATGTCCATCGGGCCTTCGGGCCACTTACTGTCCTAGAGGGAATCAACCTCAGGATAGATGAAGGCGACCGAATTGGTGTAGTGGGACATAATGGTGCCGGGAAGACTACACTTCTCAGGACAATTAGTAATCAAGATCAGGATCTAGGGGATGTTACTTACGCTGCTGGTCTGAGACTGGCATTCCTCACTCAGATAAGAGATATCGTCGAGGAAGCAACTTTGGGTGAGGAATTAAACAGGAGGGGAAGGCAGTTTCAAGAATTGGAAGATGAGATTTCCAGAATCGAAGAAATGATGGCCGACCCTGGATTTTACGACGGAGACTGGCAACCAGCTATGGATAGGTACCAAGAGCTCCAGAGTCTGATGGCAAGATCTGGTGGAGGGGATGTGGCGGGGCATGCTCAAGAGATTCTGAAGGCACTGGATCTAGCACACCATCCGATGGACATGCCACTATCCTCACTATCAGGAGGCGAGAGGGCCAAGGTAGCACTGGCGAGACAGTTAGTAGGATTGAGAGAAATAGATGTTTTCTTCTTGGATGAGCCTACCAATCATCTGGATTTTCAGACCCTTGATTGGTTGGAGAAATTCCTGAATACTTTCGACGGTGCATTACTGATAGTTAGCCATGACAGGTACTTTTTAGATCGAGTTTGCAACAATATAGTAGAAATCCAAGATGCTCATCTGAAGGGGTATAGTGGTAATTATACCTCATTTTTACACCAAAAAGAGCTATTTCTACAGACATTACAAGATAGGATAGAAAAGGCCCAGAAGGAAATAAAGAGGCTCTTAGGTGCTATGCAATCGATGAAGAGGGCAAATAAGTATGATAAATCAGTATCTCAAAAACATGTTATGATTAATCGTTCTCAAAGGGAATTAAAATGGCTGAAGTCACTAAAACCCCGTCAGAGACAGAATCTCAAGTTTAATCTAAAGTCAATCGAGAAAAGCAGCCTCGAGGTATTAGATTTCCATAATGCTAAGCTTACGTTCGATGAACTAAAAAGACCAATTATTAATGGCCTAGAGGTAGGAATCCGAAGAGGTCAGAAAATCGGAATTGTAGGTCCAAATGGAGCTGGTAAAACCACTCTATTGAGATTAATAACCGGGGAGATCGAGCTAGACTCTGGGACGATAGATATCAGACCAGGAGTCCAAATAGGGTACTTCCACCAGGACCACAGGTCACTGAATTTTGATATGAACCCAGTAGAGCAAGTCAGAGCCCTCAGGCCTAGGATGGATTATGGTGAAATCAGATCCCTTCTGGGGAGATTTCAGTTCACTAAGGACATGGTTACTGTCCCTCTGGGAAAACTCAGTGGAGGAGAGAGAGCCAGAATAGCATTACTTGAATTACTATTGGGAGAAAACAACATGTTACTCCTCGATGAGCCCACAAACCACCTAGATACGGATGCTAAGGAGGCTCTTGAAGACGCCTTAGGAGATTACGAAGGAGCTATCATCACTGTTAGCCATGACAGATATTTCTTAGACAAGATTTGTGATACAATCTGGGAGTTACCAGGAGATGGAAGTCTTTGGGTCTGGCCTGGAAATTACTCTGATTATATCCGGAGAAAGACTCAACAGGAAAATGTAGAGCCGTAAGTCAGGCAGATAGATGGTTTCGCCATAATCTTGGATACTCAACTGTCCATACTAAATAGGGTACCTACGCGGAGGCGTCTTGTAGGGTTGCCAGTGGTTCGATTCTCAGACTTAGGAATCGAGTCAAGGTTGATTGGTTGTTTGGCCGATCAAGGTATCACTGAGCCCTTTGAAGTTCAAATCGAAGCTATTCCTAGTGCGATGGAAGGAAGAGATATCTGTTGCAGGGCCCCCACGGGTTCTGGAAAGACACTTGCTTTTGGTCTTCCATTGATTTCCCGAACCGGTCCCGCTAAGCCAAAGAAGCCGACAGCACTGATACTTACTCCAACCAGGGAGTTGGCGGAGCAGATTAGGAACGTCTTAGATCCGCTAGCATGGGAATCAAAAATGAAAGTACTCTCAGTGTACGGCGGAACATCATATGGAAAGCAACTCAGAGGTTTGGAAAAAGGAGCGGAAATACTAGTAGCATGCCCTGGAAGGCTCTTGGACTTACTAAAAAGGAAAGCTTTGTCCTTGGAAGATGTTGGCATAGTGGTCCTCGACGAAGCCGATCGTATGGCCGATATGGGGTTCATGGAACCGGTCTGCAAGATTATCGATCAGTGCATCAGCGAACCTCAAATGATTCTTTTCAGTGCTACACTTGATCATGAAGTTTCTAAGCTCGTCAAGTCCTACCAAAACGATCCGGTAAGAATTGAGGTCGGACCCAAAGAGATTAGTATGGATAGTATGGAACACCTCTTCTGGAATATTAAGCCATACAAGAAAACAGAAATCGCGGTAAAATCAGTTAGAAGGGCCGGAAGAAGCATAATATTCTGTAGAACTAGGTTAGGAGTAGATAGATTGAGTGATGAGTTGAAGTTGGACGATGTCCCACTTTCCTCCCTACATGGAGGCCTCAATCAGAAACAACGAGACCGCGCCATGAGGAAGTTTAGCAGTGGCAGAAGTATGGTTCTCGTTGCTACTGATGTAGCAGCTAGGGGGATCGATGTTGAAGGAATTAACTGTGTGATTCACTATGACCCTCCTGATGATGCAAAGGCATACAAGCACAGGAGTGGAAGAACTGCGAGAGCTGGGAGTAGTGGAGTTGTTATATCCCTTGTAAAGAGGAATGAGCAAAGAAGCTACAATAGAATTCAGAGAGAAGTCGGAATAAGGAAAAGATTCACCGATCCAAGGCCTGAGGAATTGAAAAAGAATGAATTCAATCTAGTTCCCTCATATGAGAATAAAGAAAGACGAACAAACACGAAGAAAAAACGTAGCAGAAGGGGGCGTTCTAGAAATTCTAAAAGAAATAGATCCAACAAAGGTACGAACGAAAATCGTAACAAAAATTTTCAAGGCAAAGGGAAGAGAAAACGCAGTAGAGGGTCGAAGAAGAAGGCAGACGCCAGACCCTAATCTTACAAACCGAGTCGCTAAATTACCTCCCACGACTCGCACCTAACAGGCGGACATGGTCTAGTGGTTATGACAGCAGGTTCCCAACCTGCTAACCCGGGTTCAACTCCCGGTGTTCGCACCATAACTTGACTCTGAGCTACGAAGTCTAAAAACTCCCACAATTAGGGATATTATACAAGCTAAAGCGGCTATATTTGCTATAATTATTGATACCGAACCAATCAGAATTCCGTATATCAGCCAAAGGACCAGGGCCGTTGAAACGAGGAAGAAAGTTGGAAGAGAGATTCCTTCATGCAATCCTTCTATCCAAACTTCCCTAATTTGAGGAATCCACGCAATTACTCCAAGGAAACCTGCAAATATCCCTATCCCCTCGATGAATACTTCCTGCACAGTATCATCTCACAGGTCTTCTCTTTCCGATTTTCCGTCTTCAGACCAATTGTATATTCCCCGACCAGTCTTCTTCCCTAATTCTCCAGATTCTACCAGTCTAACAAGAAGAGGGTGAGGGAGATAAGAAGGATCATCAAAAGACTCTGCAAGGTTATTCAGAATATCTCTACGCACGTCCAATCCTACTAAGTCGGACAGCTCGAGAGGCCCCATTGGATGTCTGTATCCTAACTTCATCGCAGTGTCGATGTCACTGGCACTCGCTACTCCTTCTGCCAACATTCTAATCGCCTCATTTCCCAAAACCACACCAAGTCTACTAGTTGCAAACCCGGGAACATCGCAAACAACTATGCTAGTTTTTCCCATCTCCCTTCCTATCTCAATCACTTCATCTATTGTGCCATCAGAACATAAATCATGCTTTATCACTTCTAGTAGCTTCATTACAGGTACCGGATTGAAGAAATGCATCCCAACCACTCTCTCCGGATTCTCCACTACAGATGCAATCTCGGAAATTTTCAATCCAGAGGTATTGGTGGCCAGGATTGCATTTCCTGGAGCTAGATCCTCTATTTTTTTGAACATTGATCTCTTCAATTCAATTTTCTCAGGTACGGCCTCAATTACTAGATCAACTCCTGTCAGGGCCTTCTCAAGATTCTCACAAGGAATCAATTTGTTTGACCATTCATTAACTTGTTCTTCTGTATTTTTACCTCTCGCTATCCCGCCCTTCCAAAATTCACCAATAGAATTCATACCTTTCTCAAGAGAATCTGGAAACGCATCATACAACCTTGTTTCCCATCCTGTCTGAGCACAAACCTGGGCGATACCAGAGCCCATTGTTCCGGAGCCAATCACAGCTATTGTACGCACGATCACGCAACCTCTAGGGCAGTCGAGGAAATAAGACGTACTCAAGCTTCACGCCCGTATGCTGCCAGAGCTGACTGAAACAG
>DALC01000118.1 GCA_002499325.1 Euryarchaeota archaeon UBA538 | reverse complement strand
GCATTAATGGGACTTACTCCTGGGTGTGGGGGCGCAATTATTGTCATGCCCATGTACACTAGAGGGTACGTCACCTATGGAACAGTAATTGCGACCCTAATAGCAACTCTGGGGGACGCAGCGTTTGTTCTGATAGGGGCTGTCTTCCAGGATGTTTCATTCCTTGCACCTGTAATTGTAGTACATCTGACATCCTTCACTGTTGCAGTAATATGGGGCTTTGCAGTGGATAGATTGGCTGTAACGCCCTCTTCACCTCTAGGCATCATGTGGTCCAAATCTAAGCAATCTGACTTCAAAGACAGATCAGACCCAGTGAAGGATATGGAGATAATTCAGGATATGCCCAGAGAGGTTCCAGATGGATTTGGCTACAGAGTTCTACATCAAGGATACAGAGTTTGGTGGATAGTAACAATAGTCGGCTTTTGCTTGGCTATTCTTTTATTGATTTGGTATGCACAAGATCCCGATTATTCTCCCGATCTTGTTTGGAACCTCACCACTCGCGATGGCATTATTACATGGGTCGGATTTACTGGAACTCTGCTATCTATCGTTCTGTACATCTCATCTAAGAATTTTATTCGTGACGATACAGAAGCTACGATAGGGGATAAATTGAATTCCTTTGACGAGACATTGGTACATGCAGCATCGGAGACTGCTTTCGTTACCTTCTGGGTTGTTATTGCATATCTCATATTCGAATTCGGAATGATTCTATCCGGGATATCAGAAGCCGATATTTCAGATCAGGGATCAGGAATTGGAGTGGTTTTGATTGCTTCTGCAGTGGGCTTGGTTCCGGGATGTGGCCCTCAAATTATCGCTGTATCTGCATATGTCGAAGGGCTAATTTCCTTCCCAGCTCTGGTTGCAAATGCAATTTCTCAGGATGGAGATGCATTATTTCCTCTACTTGTTCGTCACAAGGTAGCCTCCATATGGGCAACGATTCATACTACATTACCAGCTATTCTGGTAGGAGGAATGTTCTTTTGGGCGATGGGCGAATACCCACACCTTACAGAGATCCTACAACCATGAGAAAATCATCAACATCTTTCTGTGTATCTAGATTCATATGGAGAAACTCATCTTCGACATCTATCTTTTTGGGCTTGATAATGCTATTCAGAGGAGAATCAGAAGGAGCTTCAAGAATCTTTTCGATGTCGTCAACGTCTACTATCAAAGGATGCCCTCCTTTGCCCCCACTAGAGGGACAAGAACTAGATTTCATGGATATCAGTAATTCAAGAGTAGAAATAGAAAATCCTGGTCTATCAACTGGAACGATAAGAATCCTGTGATCTCCCACCTTCTTTTCCTTTAGGTAATTCAGTCCTTTCTTTACAGAGCCGGTTCTGCCGAGTTCAGGCTCCTCATTAATGATAATTTCAATGTCTCCCACAGAGTCTCTTATGTTCTCAACAAGCTCCTCTCTAGTTACAACAATTGGCCGGAGACCAACCTTGGCCAATCTCGATAATATCCATGAAATCAAAGAGACTCCCTCGACTTCGATGAGAGCCTTAGGCTTTCCTAGTCTACTACTCCTGCCCGCAGCTAGAATAACACAACCTATCCCATTGCTCATATTATTTACCACGAATCATTTCTCTGCTGATAATCATTCTCTGGATCTGGCTGGTACCCTCAAAAATCTGGTATATTTTCGCTCCCCTCATTCTTCTAGCAACAGGATACTCCTCTGAGTAACCGTATCCTCCAAGGACTTGGACTGCGTCCGTAGTAACCTCCATGCAAATGTCAGCAGCGAACCTCTTAGCATGAGCCGCCTTTAGAGTAGCCCTCTCCCCTGAGTCCAGAGCACTGGCGGCACTCAGAGTTAGTAGTCTGGCAGCCTCAATCTTTGTTGCCATGTCCGCTAGCATGAAGGATATCGACTGATGCTTTGAAATTGGCTTACCGAAGGTTTCCCTCTCCATGGCGTACTCCCAAGCCTCCTCCATCGCCCCCCTAGCATTTCCCACAGCGGCGGCGGCTACTGCAGGTCTTGAATGGTCGAATGCCTTCATTGCGTTCATCCAACCACCGTTTTCAATACCGCCAATCAGATTAGATTGAGGTACTCTAACATCTGTAAAATTGACACCTCTGGTGTCAGAACACCGCTGCCCCATATTATCCTCCTTTTTGCCAAGCTCTATTCCGGGAGAGTCTGCATCCACAATGAAACCGCTTAGGCCCCCGTATCCAGCTGTTTTATCGGTATAAGCCAGAACGAAGAACCAATCTGCATATCCAGCACCTGATATCCAGGCCTTGCTTCCATTAATTACGTATTCTTCGCCATCTCTGACAGCCTCAGTTTTCAGTGCTTGAACATCAGATCCAGCATCAGGCTCAGTAACGCAGTATGCCGCCAGCTTACCTGCAGTGACTCTTCCCAGATATTCTGCTTTCTGCTCTTCGGTTCCCCCTGTCAAAATAGGCAATGAAGCAAGCATGGTGTGGTAGGCGGCTGTGCCAAATCCAGGATCTCCTCTTGAGAGCTCCTCACAGATTATCATCTCATCCACACTAGACATCCCGGCACCTCCGTACTCCTCTGGAATTGTGACATTCAAGAGTCCTAATTCGTGTGCCTTGGTTATAGCATCCCTTGG
>DALC01000038.1 GCA_002499325.1 Euryarchaeota archaeon UBA538 | reverse complement strand
AGTTCCGCATCATCTATCCTAGTGGCTAATCTTATCGGTTCTTCATCTCCAATGAATGGATCTTCTCCCAAAGTGACCTCTCCAAAATCCGCTTGAAATGGTAACGATGAAAAATCTGCAGACAGTGAAAAACCGTCCAAACCAAGGTCTTGAGAGTCGAGGTTAATGTTTCCGAATTCATTCATCATTTCTTCGTATGACTCTGTTAGGTAATCTGATAGTTTCATCAGACCCTCATTTGAGACCTCGAAGTCAATTGGGTCGCCGGCTCCGAAGTCTATTGTCGATTCAATTTCAGAATCTGCCAGTAGCCCTCCTTCCATTCTATCTCCCATCACCAATATTCTCCTTATGGCATCTGATGGAATTGGGGACATTTTCACTCCCTCTATCTCCATATCTAAGCCTAATCTGTAAATCTCTAAGATTACCGTCGATGTGAATTCTATTGAAACTGATCCACTCAACTCGTGAACGGATACTTTCGAAACATCCATCTCAACCAGGAATGAAATACACGTTTTCTGGGTTGGGGCACATACAAGATCGATACTGTCCTCCTCACATGGATCAGATATCCTACATATTGAATGTCGCCAGTCGAATGGCCTCGATCCTTCGATTTCGATGCTTGTGGTTTTAGTATCCCGATTATTGGATGTGAATACCAATACATCTGGTGTCTTTCCAGACGAATCCAACCATTCGGGTAAGTGAATTGTAACACTAATATCAGTAGAGGGGAAGTCAATAGGAATTAAATCTTGGAGGAAGTCGGAGTTTACTTCGAATTCCAAGCTCAGGAAGCTCATTATTGTGGCAATGTCTTCATCGTAAATTTGTGAAAAATCCATTGTTGATAGATCCCCATCTGTATTCTGTAATAGCTGGTCAAAGATATTTGAAATCTGTATTTCGGAGGAGATTGTGGTGGATTGTACAGTGATTGGGTAAGTACTAGACATTGCTCCAACAGGTCCTAAACAGTATCTGTAAGACAATTCTTCACCACATGTCTCTCCTTGCCTGTGTTGGAACATTATTCCCCCAGTATTGTTTGAGGTAGAGAAGGACGGGGTCTGGAAGACTAATTCACCCCCTAAGAATTGAGAAAATGTTTCTGAAAGTGAGTCAATTGGTAAAGACGATAGCATCTGATCGGCATCCACATCCATCTCGGAGTCGAACATCCTTATTCCATCAGAAGTCACAGAGTCAAGACTGATGGTTTGAGTCTCTAGATCTAGTCCCCATTCCTCCAATGTTTCGGTACTTAGATGGTGAATCCTAATTTCCATATCTACATGGCTGTCCATAGAATTCTCCAGATTTATTGAGAGATCCAAGCTCAACGATGAGCCGGCATTTATTTCCCAATCTGACGTAATGTCTCCGGATCCCAAGACAGCTACCAAGTCGGATATTACCGGACTATGATCGTGCGGAGAGTTGAGATTATCCAGAGCTACTCTAGCCCCCAAAATTTTTGTTTGGCCCTGTTCAACTGAAAAAATAGAGGCTGGTTCGTCGACATGCATAATCCTAGAATATGACGGTGGAACCATCACATATTCGATGTAATGTCCAGATGTTGCAATCGTCGTGAAGTTAGTAGTCACCTCTCCCCCCATTGCAATTAGGCCCTGCATTACCCTGTCGATATCTCCAGTTTCGGGGTTAATTCCTATGTTAGTTGGACTCACATCCAAGGTTAGGACTGATTGAACACATATAGGAGGGCTGAAGGGGTCGTTTTCCAACCCATTCTCTTCATCTACTGAGTCAATATTAGGATTAAATGTACAAGAGGAGGGGTCCCGTCCGAAAAAATTGATTCCCGGTATAGTTTGGACAGGTCCAGACGTGGCATTGGGAAAATTCTCATCCACAATCCGTTGGATTATATCCTCGATCTTCTGAATTAATCTGTCCTCAACAGAAGAGCCATTCCGAGAATAATCACGATAGTTCCGGATAAAATCAGCGGGGATCCCATCGGATGGATCGCTATCTCCCTGTAAATCCAAATCTAGTAGTCCTAATTCTTCTCTTGGGAGCTCATGAATCGCGAGTTCAATACTCATCTCCATCGCCGAAGCCCCCTCCATGGAGATCGCTACGTGACCCTCAATCCACTCATCACTAAGAGTGGAATCTAGGCTAGAGTCGTAGTCATCGCATATTCCATTTCCATTTGCCCATGAAGAGCAGATTTCGTTTGATACTTCAGGGTCCCCAGGAGGAGGAGCTGCATTGGCCAGTGGCGCAAATAGCAGAATGATGACCAGCGCGATGCATGTACGCACAACAGTTGGAGCGTGTGATATACCATAAGTCTGAATCAGTGATGTTCACCCGACATATATGGCTGGCAGGAGCCCACATGAGCGTTTATACGATTCTATTTCCTCATTTCTCGGTAAAAAACCTCCCTCAGAGATACCCAAGAAGTGGGAGAGGTTCTCTGATATTGCAATATTGCCATCTGGGTCTTTTAGAGATGAGGACTGGGAAGATATAGTCGGACCTGATCTCTGGAAAGCAGTCGCTCGAGGACTCAATGTTGAGAGGCTTGGGGTGATGGGGGAGGTGACTGGTAAAATACGAAAGAGTGGTGTTGAGATGCTACTGGGGGATGATGACTGGGTTGTGAGAAGGGAGAACGGGGTCGACTACGGCTACCATGTGACAAAGTGCATGTTCTCAGCGGGTAATGTGAATGAGAGGAGACGGATGGGAGAGATTGCGAAAAAGGGAGAAGTGATAGTCGATTTATTCGCTGGGATAGGATACTACTCCCTCCCAATTCTAGTCCACTCTGAGGTGGAACATGTCCACTGTTGTGAGTGGAATAATGATGCTGTGAAGTCTCTTGAGTGGGGTCTAGAAAGGAACAATGTTTCTTCCCTATGCACGGTGCATAGAGGCGATAATAGGGAGGCATCTAAGTCAATTGGGAAGGTTGCTAATAGGGTTATTATGGGCTTGCTTCCTACTTCCGAGAGGAGCTTTGAGGCGGCCATGGAGGTACTCTCTGATTCCGGAGGAGTGGTTCATATCCATGGCCTATCGAGGCCAGATGAATACTCTGAATGGGCAGAAGAGGTTATGACGGGGATTTGTAACTATAGAGAAGGCTCCAGAGCGAGAAAAATTGCGGTCAATCGGATAAAGAGCTATGCTCCCAGATGGGACCACGTGGTTCTGGACGTGGAAATAAGTTAGTCCGTTGGACTCAAGTCGTGTAACCCTCCCCGAATGGTATGGCTGATGACTGGCTGGAGCGTTCAGCCGCATCATACAACAAGTATTCCCTGGAGTCAAAGGATGACTATGCAGCAATACTCCTAATGCCGGTCGATACACTCTCAGAAATTATCGAGTGGACATTCAGATCCCTTCCTGACGAGATACTTGTTGGAATCGATCCCGATGTTAGCCGCCCCCATCCGGATGAAGTAAACAGGAGATTCACTGGATCTGGCTTCCAGTCGGGTTTATTCGCAGGGCAAGGGTATGTTCTTGGGGCACCTCATCTTGTAAACAGGGGGGACTCATTCTCTGTCCATCATGTTCCTGAAGAATGGATTGATGGAATTTTCACAGAAGACAGGGGATCAAGAGGAGGAAGATTCACTCACTGGATCCATTCCCATCCAAATGCGGTTGCGGTTCCCAGTGAGGCGGATGCTGATGCGGCACAGTGGACGGAGGGATGTGATATGATTCTCGGAGTCAGATTCTCCCCAGAAGGTTTACTCCCCTGGTTCGATGAGGTTGGAGGCACTAGGAGGAGGCTTTCTCCAGGTAGTAATTCTATAAAATCAGGCAAAGGAAACGATAGTCTCCCAGTAATTGGTAGAGCTGTGACTGGACATCTGATTCACGGACTTGAGGTCATAGCATTTCACAGAACCGGACTAGGCATTAATCTAATTATTACGGATTCTGAGGGGGTCCCCATTGAGTAGTTTTCAGTCTCTGAAAACATGCTCTCTAAGATGGGCTAGCTCTTCGATGCTCCCCCTGATGTCATCAAGAGCCCTGTGACCTGATGGTTTGGAGAATCTGGGTACCTTTGGGTACCATCTTCTGGCTATTTCCTTGACGGATGTAACGTCGACGCTTCTGTAGTGGAAGAATTCATGAAGTTCGGGCATATATCTCCTGAGAAACCTCCTATCTTGTCCTATTGTATTACCGCAAAGAGGCGGGACACCAGCTAAGCAGTGCTCCATTAGAAACTCCAAAGTCAGCCTCTCTGCCTCTGCTATTGGCACGCCATCGGATCTGACCCTCTTCAAGAGGCCGTTTTTGGTATGGTGAGTGATATTCCAATCATCCATCTTCTCCAATTCTGACTCTGGCTGGAAGATGGCCAAAGAGGGACCCTCAGAAACCAAAGTTAGGTCCCCCTCTGTGACTATGGTTGCTATTTCGATTATTTTATTCTCTATCGGATCGAGACCGGTCATTTCCAGATCTATCCAGACCAGTCTGTCCTCCATGCGTCCGGCGGGAGAGTGTGCGAGTCTTGAGTGTTGGGGGGCCACAATCATAGGGCTGTCTGCTCGCGCATGGCCATGGCTGGAGTAAGCTACATCGGACTTCTAAGATCCAATGCGCCCTACAGAAGGCTATTCACTGCCAATGAGATTTCTTACGTCGGTGACTGGTTCTCGATGATTGCTCTATTCCTTCTAGCTGGCGAAGCCTCTGATAATTCCCCTCTGGCTATAGCAGGAGTTCTCGCCACTAGGAGCTTTACCTTCGCTCCCCTAGAGCCACTCACGGGAATGCTGGCGGATAGATATCCTAGAAAGTGGCTCATGGTACTTGG
>DALC01000097.1:16966-22995 GCA_002499325.1 Euryarchaeota archaeon UBA538 | reverse complement strand
GAAGACCTTCCACTCGAATAGCTCAATTCCCGACTCTCCCTCTGGGGCATCTGGGTCACTACTATTTTCTGCAGAGAATGAGAGGCTGATATCTCCGGTCTCGGTTAGCCTTACCCTGTATATGGGCCAGTCAGTTCCTGCAACGGTCTTTGTTCCATCCAGAGCGATGAACTCAGATGTCGCTGGATTGGAGATGATTGAGGCAGACGCTAATGGTCTGAACTCATCTGCTAGAGTATCATCCGTAACGAGTCTGATGTAGGTAATCCTAGTATGCCCCTCATCGTCATGGAGGTATAGTGTAAGTATCCACTCTGCCCCTATTCTGCAGCCGGTATTGGAAGACGTGTTAGCGACACAGAAGGAGCCCAGTGTTGGTATCTCAGGTGCTGTCTGCTGGGTGTGACTAATCTCTCCAGCATCGATTATTGCCCCATCCCAGCCTGTGACTGAGTCGTTGTTACCTGAAGAGAGGGTCCAATCAGCGTAAACTCCAGGGACATTTGTAACATAGTCGAAAGATAGATCGGAGTTACTCTTAATGTACATGGTCGAGTAAGCACCAGTAATCGAATCGATGGCCGGAGTCTGACCGTTTACCGTGAGGTCATAGCCCTCACCTGCGATTCCGAAGTCCGATGGATAGGGAGTCAGCCTGTAGTCTAGAAGATTAGAAAGGATTGGGATTTGCTCCCCGCCGAACTCTTGAGTTACACTGGGGTTCTCAACATCTATTGTTGTTACAATCATCCCTCCAGCACCTCTATTGCACAATGACAGTAAGGACTGCGACTCGTATGTATTGTCTCTGATCAACGTGTGGAATGTTCCGGTTGGATCACTTATCCTCCCTCCACAGACCTGAGGAATCTGGGTCCCCTGAACCTGTGCGGTATCTAGACCGGAGAGGGCTACGTGACTGCCTCCATTAATTGCGCTGAAGGCTGATGGATCGACGTCGTCCATTAGAGGATGGAATGGGTCAACAATGGTAATATCCCCACTCAGGATTCTGTTGTCCTCTGTGAAATTGACTTGATTCCTCATGGCGATATCCATTCCAAATGGTAGGTTTCCTGGCTGATATGCGTCTCTGTAAGGGCCTAGATGGATCTGTGTAGTTCCTCCCTGCACCATGAACTGCTCCAAGGTATCAACAACAGAAAGGCCGTCGGTCGACCTGGAAGAAGCTAGCTTATCGTAATAGTCCCCGTAATAGACGTTGTAATCGGTCTGCCATGGAAGTAGGACCTTGTCATAGTGCTCCAACCAAGAGGGAGTAGCGTAGTCATCCCAATTCTCCAGTCTCATCTGAGTATAGCTCATTCCCATTGATTCCAGGTCTGATTTAACCATCTGGAGGCGATTCTGGTCAGTAGGGTTGGAAAGAATTGCTACGTCAATTCTGTCGTAGAAGGTTATTATGAAGAAGCGGACGTTTCCAGATGGCTCCACGGTATTATCTTCCTTGGTGACTTCTGCGGAGAAGCTGATATTGTACGTATGCCCGTCTGCCCAGGAATTGAATGGCTGGGACCAATTAGCCCAGTCTCTCTGATGAGGCTCCAAGTCAAATGGACCGTTATCAGCGGTTTCCTCGAATACTTGCTGATTGGTAGTGAGGTCCTTGATTGACATTGTCAATGTATAGTCTCCGTCTATGACTCCGTTCAGAAGAGGTACGGAGAAGCTGTGCATCGCTTGATCGTCAATGGGGTAAACACATTCGTATGTTATGTCAGTCACGCACTCCATGACATCTGGTTGCATCAGAGTGATTTCAGCACTGGCTATACTGAACATTATGGTAGAGATGTTATTTGCAAGATTTACCTCTTGCTGTTGGTACCAAGCATCTGTTGGATCAGTATTATCCAGCATTGTCATTGCGTCTATTCTGTATATTCCACTACTGAAATCATGGTTGGCAACGACGATGGTAGAAGACTCGGAAGCGTCTAGGCCCGTGACCTCTTCTGTGTAATTTCCATCAAACTCGAAAGTAAACTCTTCTACTCGGATGTTATCAACCGCAAACCCTGCAAGGCCCGCATTTCCATTGATGCCGTCCTCATTAGACTGGAATCTCCAGGTTAGACTTACCTCGGAACCTGCAAGAGTGGTGCACTCATCCCTCCAGTCTGTGGAGTCAGTACTGGTCCTGTTTTGAATCACAATGTGTGTCAAATCGAGAGTGATTGACTTCATTATATTCTCAGAATCGAACCACACGACCGAGTTTATATTGTCAGAGTGATCTCCGAAGTATTCTACCTCATCATATCCGTTTAAGTCGAAATCCTCACATCTATGGAAGTTCGGATCCTCGGGATTGGTATTCTGTATTCCATTCTCGTTCAAATCTATCCAGCTTCCGTATGCCACGCCCTGGTAGAGTTCTCCATCTCTTGTCCATGAAAGCTCGAGATTAGCGGCATCCCTAATCGCCAGAATATTTCCTTGGGAGTCTTGTAGGAAATCCCCTTCTGCATAGTAGTCGAAGGTAAGGTAAGTGAAGTCGGCTCCTGTAGCTGCTATCGGTATCGGGTCTAGGGTTACAGTCTCATTCCAACCATCGCCATATCCGGTATCGGGATGTCCCAGCCAGTAAGCGAAATTCTTGAACACGCCAACATTCTGAGGTAACATATCGTTAGTTCCTGATGAGTCGTCCAATCTACTTCCGTTCTCGTTTCCATCATCGGTCCATATTGGATCCACGCCTGAGAAGTCTTCAATACCGACCAGATCTGGCTCGGCATTGTATATCTCCGCCTTGACACTGAAGTTGGTGAGGGTATTCCCCCAATTTGTTGCCCTAAGTTCTACGTCCCTAGTTCCCGAGGCATACCTTACACCGTTCTCCAGGTTCTTCCATGGATCTTCCGCTAGTCCTGGGTCGAATAGATTGTTCACGGTAGTTTGGAACCTTTCTTCATCGTTGGTTGCATCCATATTCTGGAATCCTGAAGGGCTAGATAGCTCTGTTTTGACAAAATAAGTCGTGTTATCAACGAAATCTGCCATCAAGCTCACTTCCTCTGAGGCGCCTGCTGCTAGATTGGAGAAAGTCAAGGTGTCTGATACTACCTCTTGAGTTCCAAACGTTACGTCTCTTTTTCTTATCGTTATATTATCAAATGCGAAACCATCCCATTCGGTACCTTGTGATGACCCTTCAGGACCGACAGTTCCGAGTAGGCCACTCCTGAATCTGAACCTGATATCGATGATTTGCCCCGCATATGGTGTTAGGTCTATTGACTCCTGTTCGTTAATTTCATCGGAGTCACCACCTCCCTCTTTGTAGTCCTCCCAGCCAGTGACTGTGGCAGTAAACTGGTTGCCGTTGTATGTGTTGTATTCGGGGTCAACTCCCTGCAAGAGCAGTCTGAAGTATCTCTCGTTATCCCATCCGCCATTGAAAAAGACGGACTCCCAGCCACTGCCTTCTGACCATACTTCTATTCCGCAGGAGTCCTCGTAAAGCCATCTCTCAACCACGGAGTACTGCTCCGCCAGGTAAAGCTCGAAGAATGCGGACGAACAGAAAAGGGAGATATCGAGATAGGCTGCATCCGCCCCGGTAAGATCGACATTTTCTAGGATTATCGCCTCATCCATGTTGTTGTAATATCCCGACTGGTTATCCAACCCTTGATAGTCCAATCCTGCCCACATGTAGGTTGTCGGATTGCTGTCTGCCTCATACCAGTCGTCTGTGGCTGTCCCATTTGCATCGACTGAAGCATTAGATTCTTCATGCCAGGAGGAAGATCCAGCTTCGTACATTCCTGTGTAAGAGACTTTGGAGAATGTACACGCAGGACAATTTGTATCTACCTCGTTTCCATCGAAATCATTGCTGTAGACCACAGTGTCGACACCACCGAGAACCTCCTTGACCTCAAGATCTACATTAACTGAGCCTGATAGGGGATTTAGACCGGTGTTCTTGACAGTCACATTGACGAATCTAGAACCTTCACCGAGCTGTGCCTGAGCGGTGGCGGGGTTGAGTGATGCCGGCGCTATGGTAACGTCGGTAATTCCCATGTCTTCGTTATCCAGCGAGAGAACAGATAGGAAGTCGCCCGCTCCTCCCCATCCCTGAGTGTCTAGCCACATCGCGTTGTTCGCGAACCTGTAGGAGTAATCTCTCTGACCAATGATAATTTCAAATGCGCTATCAGCACCTCCCTGTAGCTGTGCTGGAATAGCCATCGTAGGCCTCCTACCGACATCAAAAGACAGCGAAGAGAGATATCCTTGTCCATCCGGGTTCGCCAGAATTATCTCCACAGTGTTAATCTCTCTGAGGTTATCGAGCAACAGGAAAGTCTGATTCTGGGCACTGGAATCTTGGAGCCTTGTCAAAGTAAGTTCGGTCGGTACGAAGAAGTCCACCTCCCCATCCCTGTTGACGTCCTCTATGGTAATGGATGCTCCTTTGAAATCACCCAAAGGAACATAATTTTGGGTATCCCACTGGTTTCCTGTCTTCATGGCGTAGGAAATGTTGCCTGTGATACCGTCGACGACGGCAACCATGTCTATTTCTCCATCGCCGTCAGTGTCAGATATGTCCATTCCCCCCATAGGATAGTTGTGTTCTGCATCTAACTTGAATTCGTGAACTCCCTGAGCAGTTGGTGTCATTGGGTTGGGGAATTGATCTTGGATACAGTCATACTCAAGAACAGTCATGTTGTCATAGTGGCCGACAGAATACCCAACTCCTGCATTCCAAGGTGGCGTTCTTAGTAGCCAAAGATCTAAATCATCGCAATCGCCAATTGGGGTTCCTATACCACCACCTTGGACAGTTTCTCCCCAGTGCCCCAACATGACATTGGTGTAGATTCCATTGGTCAGGGGAACTGGCATCGACTGTTGATTGGTGATCAGGCTTGGATCCGGCCCTCTGTATATCTGAATGTATTGACTGGACCCTGTGGTATCCCTTGAAATCAAGATTATGTCATCATTACCATCATCGTTTATGTCTCCTACCTCCATACTGATGTGGATCGGATTAGAAATTGTTATGGCGGTTTCTGACCAGGAATTTACACTGTCGGTACAGCTACCAAACAAGACAGTCAGATTTCCTGGCCTAACGAAGGTCTCTCCCACAAACCTAATATTTTCTTGGTAGTAAACTATGTCATTAATCCCATCACCATTTATGTCCCCGACCTCGACATCCACGCCATTAGCGGTATCGACAAAGCCAGCTCTCTGTGAATTGTTGTTGGAGATGAAGACATCTTGTCTGTCCGCAAAACCTCCAGAGCCGTCGTTGTACAAGGTGGTGATGAAGTGCCCCATAGCACTGGCAGAGACAATATCATTATCCCCATCACAGTCCAAATCACCCACTGCAATATCCGATGGGTCACGCTGAACAGCGTATTGTGTGATGTGCGATGCACTTACCGCTGGTGCGAACGATGCCAATGGCATTGCCATCAGTAGGAACACGAGTAACAGTGCTCTCCTTCCTTCTCTGAATCTATCTTGTGCGGTCTGCGGGCTAAGCGACATGGCCTCCGGGTAATTCGGCCCTCTCTTATGCCTTGTGGGAGGATGTGCTGCGCAACCCCTACGGGGTTGAGATAAAAATATTGCATTTAGTGCGATTCTAACCAGCTTGGATTGGGAGAATAGTGATCTTCTGCCCCTCCATGTATTCTCTCTAGTTTCCCAATTCTCCAAAGTCTGTCCAAGAAAACCTTGAGCTCCACTTCCCCTTTGCCGACCTTCTCGCCAATAAGCTTCTGAATGTCAGAAATAGATAGTGAGGTATGGCCATGTTCTCTCACCACCATTGTCAAGATTAGCTGGAGCCATGCCTCGGCAAGAGGGTCGGCTGACAGTGGATTTGATAGTGGCTCTGGGGGCTCTACCTCGGAAACAAACTCCTCGAGGGCCGAAATATCAGGATCGCTTTGTTTCGAAGTCCCCAATCCAGATACTGCTTCATCTAGATCAAGATCTCCTACAGTCCTTACAACGGAGGGTATCCT
>DALC01000097.1:15884-16565 GCA_002499325.1 Euryarchaeota archaeon UBA538 | reverse complement strand
GAATGTTGTCCCGACGGGTCGGTGACGTCTCTAAGGAAACCCATCGCCCCAGTAATTCCGATGGATGAACGGGCAGAGTTTACGAAATCCTCGGTCCCCTCCAACAGGATATGGACTTGATCTTGAGTTGATTTGTATCGAAATCTAACCCTTCTTGAGTTCGGCATGTCATCCCTCCAGTGTTTCAGTCTGGCTCATCGTCTATTAACCCGATTACTCAGTAGCTAGTTTTCGTAAAACAGTGTGTAGGATTCCTCCATTCCTGTAGTACTCGACATCTACGGGCGTGTCCAGCCTTACGGTAGCGAGGAAGGTCACAATTGTGCCATCTAGTTTTGTGGCGGTAATCTCAATTTGTGAGAGTGGTTCCAGATCTCCCGAAGATGGTATGTCAAAGTGCTCGGTTCCATCAAGACCTAGTGAGTCGGCATCTTCACCCTCTGGAAAGGTCAATGGTAGCACTCCCATTCCAACGAGGTTTGACCTGTGTATCCTTTCAAAGGATGTAGCTATGACTGCTTTTACTCCAAGAAGAAGGGTTCCCTTGGCGGCCCAATCTCTACTGCTTCCAGTTCCGTATTGAGAGCCAGCTAGAACTATCAAATCAGTTCCATCAGCGATGTATTTTCTACTCGCATCGAAAATTGAGATTACCTCTCCTGTAGGGAGAAATGTAGTGAA
>DALC01000097.1:13675-15478 GCA_002499325.1 Euryarchaeota archaeon UBA538 | reverse complement strand
CTTCCAAATGAGTTGAAATCCCTCTTAGTGACTCCCCTCTGGATAAGATATTTGCCGGCTGGGCCGTCTTGGGGGAAGGCTCCGGCGGGACTGATGTGATCAGTAGTCACAGAGTCTCCAAGTTTCAGTAGTGCTCTTGCAGAATTTATCGGCTCTATTGGTTTGGGATTGAGTGATATGCCCTCCAAGAAGCTGGGTAATCTAACGTAAGTTGAATCTTCATCCCAAGGGAATAGGGGAGAGGGCTCACTTGGTATGGAGTCCCACTTTGGCTCCTCTAGAATATCCGAGTACCTATCTCTGAACATCTCTGGCCCTATTGATGAAGATACGGCTTCTAGTATACTCTCGTCACTAGGCCAGATATCTGCTAGCATAACTGGCACTCCATCACTAGAGTGCCCGATAGGGTCTGACTCGAAGTCTATATCCAGAGTTCCAGAGAGAGCATAGGCAACTACTAGGGGGGGGCTTGCTAGGTAATTGGCCAGAATTTTCTGATGTATCCTCCCTTCGAAGTTTCTGTTTCCTGAAAGAACGCTACCTACTACAAGTCCGCCTTCATCCACTGCCGATTCTATTTCTTCGTCCAGAGGACCAGAGTTGCCAATACATGTCGTACATCCATAACCCACCACGTTGAATCCCAATTTATCGAGGTAGGGCGTGAGGCCACTAGCATCCAGATACTCGGTTACAACCCTGCTTCCGGGAGCGAGGCTTGGCTTCACCCAAGGTTTGATTTGGAGGCCTTTCTCAAAAGCGTTCTTGGCCACCAATCCAGCCGCTATCATCACGCTAGGATTGCTAGTATTGGTACAACTTGTAATAGCGGCAATCACTACATCCCCGTGACCAAGGTCACAGTCCTTTCCCCTGACTTCGCATCTGATGTCGTTACGTGAACTGTCTATTCCGTGCCCCTGATGCCCGACAGGGGAATTCAGACTCTCTCTCCAGTGGCTCTTCATTTTAGATAGAGAAACCCTGTCTTGGGGCCTTTTTGGGCCAGCCATTGAGGGAGTCACGGTAGAGAGGTTCAACGACAGAGACGTGGTAAAGTTGGGGGGCCTAGTGCTATCTGTTCTGAAGAGGCCCTGGGCTTTCAGATATCTTCTTACGTTCTCGACGTGATCGTCTTCCCTCCCTGAGAGCAACAAGTAATCTAGAGTTATCTCATCTACTGGGAAGAATCCACATGTCGCCCCATATTCTGGTGCCATATTGGCAATTGTTGCTCTATCAGGGAGGCTGAGGTTGGAAAGACCGCTACCGTGAAATTCTACGAATTTGCCTACACATCCGTGCTCTCTGAGTAGCTCCACGATTCTCAGTGTGACATCGGTAGCAGTAACTCCTGGCAATGATTTTCCAGTAATCTCGAAACCAACGACCTCGGGAAGGAGCATGTAAATCGGCTGGCCTAGCATTACCGCTTCTGCCTCGATGCCACCTACTCCCCAACCCAGGACTCCGAGTCCATTTATCATGGTAGTATGGGAGTCAGTACCAACTAATGTATCAGGTATCCATTTCCCCCCTTCCATACGAGCTACGGATGCTATCCACTCCAGATTTATCTGATGAACTATGCCCCTTCCAGGAGGAACTGCTCTGAAGCTATCTAGACTCTGCTGACCCCATTTGAGAAACTTGTATCTCTCCATGTTCCTGTGGTATTCCATCTCTAAGTTCCTCTCTCTAGCATCAGGAAAAAGCCCTGAGAAGTCAACCTGTACAGAATGGTCCACGACCAAATCTACAGGGACCTGTGGGTTAACTTTCTCAGGATCTCCACCTAGG
>DALC01000097.1:499-13312 GCA_002499325.1 Euryarchaeota archaeon UBA538 | reverse complement strand
AGCAGGTACCCCAGTGAAGTCTTGTAGTATTACTCTGCTCGGGGAGAACGGTATCTCACACGGATTCATCGAAGGGGACCATGCAGCTATATTCCTGACATCCTCTTCAGTTACTAGAAAACCATCACACTTGCGTAATGCTGCTTCTAGAAGACATCTGATAGTAAATGGGAGTTGTTCCAGGTTGCATATTCCTAGCTTCTCCAAGGCGTTGAGATCATAGAACTCACCGAGGCTTCCGTCAGCAGTCTGGAAGGTGGAGATACTGCTGAATGGATCTTCGACTGACATGGACACCCGAACCATTGGGCGCGAGTCATGCCCATCAACTTGACTACGCGCTGAATAGAGACACTACATGACTCTAGCAGAGATTAGTCTCACATCATCAATAGGTTGGTCCCCACTTGTGCTTTCGTCATCATCGTTATTCCCGGTTACGACATTGTTGATTGCATCAACATGTGACATGCCGCTCAGGACCTCTCCGAATACAGTGTGCACACCATCCAGATGGCTGGGGGAACTACCGGTGGGTACGATGTAGAACTGGCTTCCGCCGGTGTTTGGATTGCTGGTCTTAGCCATTGCTAACATTCCGGGAGAGTGGGTAAGGCCATTGTCCGCCTCGTCTGGGACTGTCCATTGACCCTGATCGCATGCGCTGGAGCTACTCCTACTTTCACCATTACAATATCCGAACCACTTGGCGGCATTCCCTCCTGCCCCGTTCATGCCATCGATGTCCCCTCCTTGATTCATGAATCCTCCAATGACTCTATGGAAAATAGTGGAGTCATAGTTTCCTTGAGATGAGTGCAACAAGAAATTCTCAACGTGCTTCGGTGCGTCATCACTGAATAGCTCGATCTCTATCGTACCCATGGTTCGCTCTCCGGTCACTGAATCGACGTAGGACACATCCATCGAGACAACCGGATTAACTTCATCTTCGGTGAGCATATCGGAAATCACTTTCACCGCGACCAGCGACATCATCAGAACTGTCACTATTGCGAATAGGCCGAAGGGGGTTGGATTACCTTCGTCCATGAGTTGGAAACCTGCGCCTCTAGATATGGCATTGGCATCCATCATTGATGATAGATTATGCATCGCCTTTCTGGCATCCTTATTCTTAGGGTCCATCTTTAGAGAGTTGCGATAGTTCTTCAGGGCCTTCCTCCAATGGGCCCTCTGCATCTCGGGATCTTCAGTTCCTAGTGTGGTTCCTGCATCCCCTGCTAGCTTCAGAGTCTTTGCCTTCTGGGAGTCATTTTCACACAAATCCCATGATTCTCTAAGTTTTTCAAGAGCGAGGTCATTATCTCCCTTATCCATCATTGCTGCGGCCTCAGACCATGTTTTACTGAGTTCCTCGGGGACAGGCATAAGGTTGCGAGTGAGCAATCCTTCAAAATTGCAGCGGAAGGAGACGCGTACAGTAATTCTGCATTCCGCGGGGGAACGGCTAATACCCGACTCTCCCCGCAGGGGGTTGCAAGAACACCAATGTTCGGACAACGGGGAACAAAATCGATGGACAAAATCTACAATGATTTCACAATTAATGTCGCAACTGCAAACGGAACTGGTTCGCAGTCATCGAATCTAATAATTCTACACTCGATGTTCGAGATGGGCGTTCCGGTCAGCGGAAAGAATCTATTCCCTAGCAATATTTCTGGGCTTCCGACGTGGTTCATTATCAGAGCAAGTGACAAGGGATATCAAGCGCCTGGCGACGAAACCAATATTCAGATTGTCATGAATAAGGATACTTGGGAAAAAGATCTGAAGGCTCTCGAGCCCGGTACCATAGTAATATTCAATGAAGACGCGAAGATGCCTGTGGAGAGAGATGATTGCATTTGTCTGGGGATGCCCATGACTACTATGGCAAGAGGCATTAGTCCTAAGATGGCAAGACTGATGGCGAACATGTATTATGTCGGAGGGATAGCACACCTTCTTGGAATTGACGAGGCTGCGATTTCAAGTGCTGTTGAGCAGCAATTCAAAGGTAAGGAGAATGCCATTACAATGAATCTCCAAGCTATTTCTGAAGCTCGTAACTATGCATCAGAAAATTGGGGCGATGTGTGTAAATTTGCAGTTCTGACTAGAGATAAATCAATTGATACTTTCCTCGTTGAGGGCAATGAAGCAATCGCTCTGGGTTGTATTTATGGAGGGATAAATATGCTTTCTTGGTACCCAATAACGCCATCCTCATCTTTAGCTGAATCGATAATTAAATGGATTCCAAAACTGAGAGAAGCGGACGATGGTGGCTCTACGTGTGCTGTCGTACAAGCTGAAGATGAGCTGGCGGCGGCCGGAATGGTACTGGGGGCTGGATGGGCAGGTGGCAGGGGGATGACCTGTACCAGCGGGCCCGGTATTTCACTGATGTCAGAATTCATCGGCTTGTTCTATTTCGCAGAGGTACCTGGGGTAATTTGGGACATTAACAGGACTGGCCCTTCAACTGGCCTTCCCACAAGGACCCAACAAGGGGACCTATCAATGTGTTACGAAGCTAGTCATGGAGATACACAACACATTGTTCTGATTCCTGGAACTGTAGATGAGTGCTTCGAATTTGGATGGAGGGCTTTCGACTATGCCGAGAGATTCCAGACACTGGTTTTCGGATTTGGGGATCTAGATCTGGGAATGAACCGATGGAGTACTTCTGGTTTTGACTACCCCAGTGAAAAAATGGACAGGGGTAAGGTCATCAGAACACAGGAGCAAATGGATGCTATTCCAGATTTTGGAAGATACAGAGATGTTGATGGAGATGGGGTTACCTACAGAACCCTTCCAGGTAGTGGCCTGGCCCCGATATTATACAGGGGGACTGGCCATGATGAGGATGGAATATACTCAGAGGATCCCGATGTCTACTACCAAGCTATGCAGCGCCTCAAGAGGAAGATCGATGGTTCAAGAGATGTATTGCCAGCACCTGTTATTCGTGAGGAAGAAGAGGGAGATGTGGGAATAATCTTCTACGGAAGTATGGAGAACTCGATAGTAGAGATAGATGACATGCTAGAACAAAGGGGTATGTCCGTAAGCACCTGTCGAGTCAGGGCTCTACCTTATCACTCCGAAGTCGAGGGCTTCATAGAGAGACACAATCGTGTGGTCGTCATGGAAATAAACAGAGATGGTCAGCTATATGGAATTTTGAGGAAAGAGCTTCCCCGGCATCTGATATCGAAGCTTTATTCTGTTGCATACAGTGATGGTCTCCCTCCCAAAGCAAGGGAATATGCCAATCGGGTTGCTGGAGTTCTGGAGGATTGATTATTATGGTCAAGTTGAATGTCCTAAATCTTGAGAAGTCTGAGTACAAGGGAGGAAAGTCATCATTGTGTCCTGGATGTGGCCACGATCAGATTTCCAACGTGATAATCCAAGCTGCGTGGGAGAATGGGATAAAGCCAGAAGGAATTGCGAAGATGAGTGGAATAGGTTGCTCCTCTAAGACTCCTGCATATTTCTTGGCGAAGAGCCATGGATTCAACACAGTTCATGGGAGGATGCCATCAGTTACCACGGGGGCCAACATGATAAACAAGGATCTGGCATTCATAGCGGTGTCCGGAGATGGGGATACTGCCAGTATCGGTATTGGGCAATTCATTCACGCCATTAGGAGGAATCTCGATATGGTATACATCATTGAGAACAATGGTGTCTACGGGCTTACCAAGGGACAATACAGTGCTACTGTTGAGAAGGGATCCAAGAAGAAGAAAGGGACTACGAATGAGCAGGCACCTATCGATCTATGTGCGATGGCTGTTAACCTAGGGTGCACATTCGTAGCCAGATCATTCTCAGGGAGCAAAAAGCAACTAACTGCTTTGCTCAGGGCCGCGATGAGTCATAGAGGGATGGCAATCATCGATGTCATCTCTCCGTGTGTAACATTCGCAAACAATGATGAGTCGTACCGGTCTTACAATTATGTAAAATCCAATGACGAAGTTCTTCACATAGTCGACTACATCCCAAACTTCTCACCACTGTCCGAGGTTGAAGTTCCAGAGGGCGAGTTTAGTGATATTTCATTGTTTGACGGATCCACACTTAGATTGGAAACTGTCTCTGAAGATCATGATCCAGGAGACGCGGTCGCGGCATTAAGAGCGATTCATGAAGCGACTCAAGAAGGACATCATGTAACGGGGCTTCTGTATTACAATCCAAATCAGCCAACCGCTACTGACACTCTTGGATTGACAGATACTCCGTTGGTTGGCCTTTCGGATGAGGAAATGAGGCCCAGCTCTGAGAGCCTTAAGGAAGTGAACGCTGGATTCAGAGCCGGATGATTCCTCGTAGCTCGGATTCGTTGAAATATTGGACCTGTGTCGGGATGATGCTAGTCCCTTAGTGTAGTGGTCCATCATATGGCACTCTGGATGCCATGACCCTGGTTCGAATCCGGGAGGGACTACCAATCAGACTGACCTGTAAAGTAGTTGTGACACCCAGCTAATCATTATTATAATCATGAACCATCCAAGACTCGTTCTAATCCATCTTGACTCTTCCTTCTTAGGAGGAAATGGATCGATTCCCGCCTCCAGAGCTTCTGCTATGATTGCTAGTTCTTCCTCAATCGTCTCTGGCTGATTCATGGAAAGACCTCACGGCTCGACTGTAGGATCCCAACCTGAAACATAATTCTCATCCATGGATTGAAAGTACTCTTTCACTGGTGTTAGGTCAATATACTGAGATTGGAAATTCTCCTCTATCCTATCTCTATTGCTAGACTTGGGTATTGTGATTGCCCCTGAGTCAATGCACCACTTGATAGCGACTTGGGCCGGAGAGCAGTTTAGTATACTAGCCACCTCGATCAGGTTCGAATCACTCACCTTGTGTCCTCTGGCAAGAGGAGAGTATGCCATTGGAATGGCGCCGACTTCCTTCGTCGCTTCTACCAGCTCAGGCCTTTGGAGCCATGGATTGATCTCTATCTGATTTACAGCTGGCATTATCCTAGCGTACGATTTCATTTCTTGTAGGTGGTGACTACCATAATTACTCACACCGATCGAGCGGACCCAGCCTCTCTCTAAGCAATCCTCCATCGCCTTCCAAACTGGTGCCCTGGCCTCAAAATCCTCCGGCGGGGCATGTACTAGATACAGGTCTATTTTTCCAATACCAAGATTGTCGAGGCTTTCTTGGCACCTTCTGATGACCTCGTCATAACCGGTGGCATGGGGCCTTCTAAGTTTAGTAACCACAAAAATCTCCTCCCTGGGAACCTCTGAGTTGCGAATAGCATCTCCCACCTCTGTCTCGTTCCCGTAGGCCATAGCCGTGTCAATAAGCCTGTACCCGCATTCAATAGCATGAGAGACCGCTTTCTTACACTCTCCCGGCTCTCTCATAAGATAGACTCCCAAGCCAAACACTGGCATATCGACCTTTGAAGTCATTTCTCCGGTTTTGATATCCTTGTGTCCAATCGTCACCGTACCAGACATGGTACTATGAGGTCGTGATATGTAATCAAACATTGCCACAACCATGTTCAAGAGCTACATCTCTTGGAATGTATGTGAGCGAGCTACCAGAGGGACTGAAGTTGCCTGATGCGAACACATCAAACATACGACGCTCGGCCTCAGTAATTCTTAGTAGGGAAGCCTACGGAGAACATGAGGTACTTCTCGGGCATAGGGTCTCAGAATTAGCCAGTTTTCCAGACTACTGGGCATTTCCAGGAGGAGGAATCAGCAGAGTTGATATTGAGGCTTCCAGGGTACTCAAAGGGAAGCTAGAAGTCAATGATTCCTATGAGGAGGCCTGCTTCGCTCTACTTAGAGAGATGGTCGAAGAGATTGGCGTATCCCCTGGCGGAAGAGGCACCATAATTGAGGTGTCATCTGAGATTAGAGAGTCAGTCTGTGAGGACAAGTCTGAGTGGCTGAGGCTAGTTAATGAGGGAGAGATTGTGATTGATGGATTCCACTGTGAGATGATAACAGATCGGACAACGCCTCCGTTCTCTCCTATGAGATTTCAGAACTACTTCTTCCACGTACCATTAGGGGATTCCATGGTTTCTCCTACATTTCCCCCAGGAAGGTCAGAATTCGATGATTTCAGATGGTGGAAACCAAGAGAGCTGATACAACAATGGGAGGAGAATAAAGTTCGTCTGCCACCTCCAATTGTCACACTAGTTAGAGATCTGTCGAGAGGAATAGATGAGCAAGGAGATCTTCTCTCTGCTTGTGAAAGTTTGAGCAAGGCCCCTCCTTCCGGCGATCATAGGATTGAGTTTGCTCCGGGAGTAGAGGTTTTTCCTCTGAAGACAGAGACAATTCCCCCCTCCACTCATACCAATTGCTACATCTTAGGTGAATTGGGTGGAGAATGTGTGGTGGTTGACCCAGCTGCTAGATCGGATGAATCTTTGGCTTATCTAGAAAGCAAGATTTCACAAGTTATCTCTTCTGGTACTAAGATAATAGCTACAATATTCACACATAAGCACCCAGATCACATAGGAGACATATCAAGAATATCAGAGATTTATGAAGCTCCTATTTGGGCTAGCTCCATCACTCTGAGTGCCATATCGCATGATGGCACGTCATCAAGTATTGAGGAAGGAGATTCATTCTCTTTGACGGGCCCTAATGGCATAAGGGAATGGAGCGTTATAGAGACTCCGGGACATTGCCCCGGGCACATATGCCTGGTGGGCGATACTGGGATTGTAAGTGGAGACAACTGCGTTGTGATCGGGACTATTCTAGTCCCTTCCTCAGACGGTAATATGAATTCATACATCTCTGGATTGGAGCGGATTCGTTCTCTTGAGCCTACGATGCTTTTCCCTGGCCATGGCCCGGCATGTACCAATCCTCCACGACTTTTGGAGAGATATATCAAGCACAGAACTGCCAGACATGATAGTGTCCTCAATGCAGTCTTATCTGGATTGAGTAGTTTGGAAGAGATTACCTTACACGCATATCAGGACACACCCGACGCCCATCCCATTTTATCTCGGGATCAGACATTATCTCATCTGAACTCACTTGTTGAGTCAGAAATGATCGAGATTAGAGCAGGCCACTACTTCCCATCTTAATCTGGGTCAACATTCAAACCAATGGTCGTTAAGGGATTATCATGACTGAAAGGTGGTGGGATGATGAAGAAGAGAAAACCACTAAGCAAACTGTCGAGGATTTAATGAACGAGGCTGAGATAAAGCGTATCCAACGGGAGGAAGAGTTGAAAGAAGCAGAGCATCGTGAAAAGATGGCCAAGCTCACGGATTCCGAGACCGGAACTTCTCAAGTTTCGGGTTCTGAAGATGGTATGCTGATTACAAACCCGGACGAGGAGATGGATGGTGGCAAGGTATTCGAATCAAGCACCAGAGTTGGAGGGTCTGATCACTGGCTCCTAGAGGACCCCGGCTACACGGTAGTAGCCGTAATCCTGGGGCTCGGCCTCATTGCAACCTCAGTTATGGCAGTGGCTTCTGGTGGAACCAAGGATCAGTGGGCTGAGACGCGAGCTGAGGTGCTTGAAAAATATCCAGGATACGACTGGGTCGAATATGAAGACTGCTATACGGATGACTGGGGGGACGAATACTGCGAATACTGGTATGAGTTGGATTGCTGGACGGACTTAGACGTTTCATACTCTGTCGACAATACCACTTACTCCTCGGAGGTTGATCATTTCCCAATCACGACTTACCAAGACTACGAAGGAGCGGAAGATGACTGTTTTGATTACGTAGAGAATGGTACTATGCCAATAGGAAGTTTCGTTATACTGTACTACAACACGGAGGATCCTGGTGATGTCCGACTTGATCCGCCATGGGATGATATTTTTGGCCTCTTTTTGTGTGGGATTATACAGCTAATCCTATTGATTGTGGTCCTTATTATAGCCTATCTCGATGTGGGCGGAAATAGCGTGAGCCTCTCTTCGGATGGTGGCAGGTACTACGATGATCCTGGCTACTATGATAGGCCCTGGCACAGGAGACCATGGTTCCATCGAAGACGTCGTCACTACCGCCATAGAAGCAGTGGCTCCCGCAATAGAAGTAGTAGAGTGACTAGTAGCTCCGGTGGAAGGAAAGGCGGTGGCAGGTCCGGCGGTGGCGGAAGAGGAGGATAGTCGTAACATGGATTCTTACTGGTCAGGAGCGCCTGAGTTTACTGGCTCTGAAGTCTCTGAGGAGTGGGTCTCGGTAGATGACGGAGTTAAGCTGAGGGTCATAACTTGGAGGCCGACTGAGTCAATAAGTAGGCCTGTGGTAGTTTTTGTAGCAGGCTGGGGTTCAGTGTTTGAGGGATGGCGCCCCCTGATATCCAAGTGGTCAGCAGAGAGAACAATAGTTTACATTGAGACCAGAGAGAAAGGTAGCTCAAAAATTAGTAAGAAGATTTCCAAGTCAGACTTCAGTGTGGAAAAACTATCTTCTGACTTGGTGGAAGTCCTGAGGTACTATGAATTAGATAGCACCGACATTGACTGGTTCTCATCTTCATTGGGGTCAACGATCTTGATCGATGCTTTCAGTTGTGGGAAACTATCAGGTAGAAGCTCGATACTTCTAGCACCTAACTCGGAATTCAGATTTCCTATCTGGGCTAGAGCTATGATAGTAATGCCCCTACCTAGATTCATGTATTCGATTATTGTCCGCTTGGCTGTATGGGCAGTTGAAAGGAAGGTGAAAGAGGAGGGGCAGAGAATCAGATATAGAAGGGCTCTTCTTTCGCAGGACCTTCAGAAGATGCACCTCTCAGCTAGATCGCTGATCAAATATTCACTTCCTGAGAATCTTGAAGGGATTTCTTTCCCTTGCGCGGTAATGACAGCATACTCTGACAAGCTACATGGAATGGACAAAGCCATGGGAATCATTGACGGTATACCTAATTGTAAGTTTATCGAGGTCCCTTCAAATCAGTATGCGCATGAGGCAGACGTAATCAGTGATATCAATAATTTCCAGTCATTGGAGTGATTGGTGGCAAAATAAGCGATTGGCTGATGAAGTGGGCCTATGACGCGCAACTGATAGAATGCGCGAGCAGACCTCATCATTCGAAGTCGCCAGGACGGTACGGGAACTCGGGGAGATGGTAGGGTCCCGGGTAAGAAAGTCGTATCAGCCCCACTATGAGCAGATTGTTTTGAGGATGAGTAAGAAAGGGTTTCCAAATAGGGATCTCATAATTGTCAGAGGTAAGAGAATTTACTGCTCTTCCAGGGATAGGCCAATGCCTCCAAATCCATCTCAGTTCGCAATGATACTCAGGAAGCATCTTGGTAACTCAAGATTCATCGGAGTCTCGCAATTTGGGTTTGATAGAGTTCTATCGCTAGAGTTCGAACACGGCAGAGGAAAGATGTCGTTGGTGATTGAGCTATTCAGGGATGGAAATATACTTCTTTTAGACGATGAGGGGGTGATTATACAGCCCTTGACTCATGCTAAGTACGCTAGTAGAACATTGAAGAAAGGAGTTAGATATAGCCCCCCGCCTGCTTCTTTAGATCCTCGTAAACTTGACAGGGCAAAGCTTGATGAAATTATTGGAGAGAGCGATAGTGACATTATCAGGACTGTTGCATCTAGACTGAATGTGGGTCGCGTCTATGGAGCGGCTATATGTTCAAAGGCGGGTCTAACAGAAGATCTTTCTGCCTCTTCACTGGATAATGAACAGAGAATCTCACTTCTAGGCTCTATTGAGGCCATGATGTATGAGCTTGAGGAAGGAGACAGGTGTATTCTGTGGGTCAATGACTCCAGTAGCATCGAGAATTGGAAATCGTCCCAGAAGGGAATCGGGAACGAAGCTCCCAGCGGAGCGGTGCTTATCTCACCTATCTGGTTGAAAAATATGGAAGAGTACCCGTATATCGAGATGGGCTCTCTCTCAGAGGCTCTCGATACGGTATTTGGAGAGCATGACTCTGCGGGATTCATTAGAAGGGAAGAAGAGAAGCTAGTTGAGGAGGGGACTACCCAAAAACAGTCACAAGCTAAGCTGGAGAGAAGGGCTGAACAGCAGAGAAAGGCGATAGAAGGTTTCATCCAGAAAGCATCTATTTCACAGGAGCTTGGTAAATCTATTCAGGAAAACTGGGAACATGTAAACTCAATCATCACTCAATTCAATCATGCTGTATCGAGGACAAGCTGGCAAGAGGTAATCGAAATATCTCAGGGTGTTGATTGGATAGGAAGAATTGATCCTAAGAATAGGACAATACTCGCCTATCTTCCCGATGAAGAGGGGGAGCCGGGGACCAGTGTAACTCTGGAGGTGGATAAGACAGTTCATCAGAATGCACAGAGGTATTTCGAGACTGGCAGAACTCAGAAGGACAAGGCATCGGGTGCAGAGATCGCACTAAAGAGGACGGTCGAGGCTCAGGAAAAGGAGGAGAAGAAGGCCGCTAAAGATGCGGCTGGAGGGAGGCTCAGAGCAATCAAAAGAAGTAAGAGGTTTTGGTTCGAGAAATACAGATGGGGAATTCTTTCAGATGGCCGGATTATCGTCGGAGGAAGAGATGCCAAAGGAAATGACGCAGTGGTAAAGAAGCACATGGGATCCAATGATCTGTACGTTCACGCAGACTTACACGGTGCTCCTTCTTGTATATTGAAGATTAAGGAGGGGATGGAATTCAGGTTGGCGGCTGAACATATTCCAGATGGAGTTTGCTCGCTCCAAATATCGCAGGATATGGACGGCCCAGATGATGCTCGGGAGCTCCCAGATTCTATACTCAAGGAGGCTTCTCAAATCGCCGTTTGCTGGTCTAGGGCATGGGGGAGTGGTGGGGCTGCCGCCACTGCATTTTATGTCAGGCCTAGCCAGGTCTCGAAGAAGACAGAGAGTGGGGAGTCGCTTGGCAGGGGTGCTTTCGTTGTCAGGGGTCAGAGGCACTGGTACAGGGATCTACCCCTAGAGCTAGGAATAGGAATGGGGGTGGTAAATGGAGTCCCACTTCCCGTGATAGGTACTGCTGAAGTTATATCGAATCATTTCGGGAGATGGGCTAGGGTTATTCCGGGTAGAGATAAGAAAGAAAATATAGCTAATTCGATTTCAAAGGCCACTGGCCTATCACAAGATGATGTTCTCTCCGTACTCCCTCCTGGGAATTGCTCAGTCGAGGATCATGGCCTCCTGAGAAAGAGCTAAGGAGATTTTGAGTTGCTCCATTCAGGCTTTGTAACAGCGTAAAGATTGGCATCGATAAATCTGTCATAGAGCCATTCCCTGTCTTTGATTACTCCCTCGAGTCGCAAGCCTAGCTTCTCAGCAACTCTACAACTAGCGATATTCTCGACAGATGCTTCAAGGACAAATCTATGTAGATTGAGATCATTGAAGCAGTGATCTATGAGTCTGGAGCAACAACGAGTTGCTATTCCTTTTCCTGCGAACTCCTCGGATACCCAATATCCCACGCCACAAGCCCTATTTTCGTAATCTATGGAATTCAGACCTATTGTACCAATTATATCTCCATCTGATGAGACTGAGTACATTATTCCCTTGTATAATTCATAATCTGAAATACAGTGAGAAATATAGGAAATCTGCTCATCCAGACTGTTCACCTCGTCCAACCAAGGAAGTGTTTTTCTCAGATAGATTCTGTTTTCATCTACTAGTTTGAAAACTTCCTTGGCATCAGATAAGGATAATATCGAAAGGCTCAGTTGGTTATCTACTACTAGCGATGGGCTAGGCCTAGTTAGGTCGCCTCCCGTGTCGTTTTCTCCTTCAGCCACATATTTCTGCTACTATGGATAGATTTAGAGGTCTCTATCATTAATTATCCTCATTTCTAGCGACAATACTTCAAGCAGGGACGTTCAGCAGAATGCATGGCTGAGGCAGGGAACCGAAACTGGACTTACTCAGAATACCTCAATCTCCGAGAGCTTCTCGAGCTACAGGGAGAGGATCGTGGCATAAGCTCGGATGAGATGCATTTCATAATCGTCCATCAGACTTTCGAGCTTTGGTTCAAACAAATTATCAGAGAGCTTACAGATGTAAGAGATATTCTCATTCAGGTCCCAGTTCCAGAGGATCAGATACCGATGGCGGTTGATCATTTGGGAAGAACTACCGAGATTTTCAGATTAATGGCCAGTCAATGGACAGTACTAGAAACATTGACTCCTCAAGGATTTCTAGCATTCAGAGATGGCTTGGGGACCGCATCTGGATTTGAGTCATATCAGATGAGGGAGTTTGAAATTCTTCTGGGACTGGAGAATTCTGAGAGGTTTGGAGGTATTGATCCCCTAGATTCATTCAGGAGGATGGTAGATGACGGAGAGGCCAAAAAAGAAATTCTTGAGCATCTAGAAAGTGTGATGGCTTTGCCGAGCTTGGTTGAATCACTAATGAACTGGATAGAAAGAACACCCATTATGGGCTCATTATATGGCTCCGAGAATGATGAAGAGGTAGTCTCAGATTACATAAATTCTCACCTCGAAGCACATAAAGAAATGTGCGATTTAGCTTCGAAGTCATCTGAGATGATGGCGAGGAGGATGAACGAAGCCCATGAAGGAGCAGACTCATTTCTGAAACCCGAGGGTAAAATCAACAGATCTAGAGCAGGTCTTCTGTTCATAGAATCATACCGAGAATTGCCATTGTTAACCTGGCCGAGAAAGCTAGTAGATGCAATTGTCGAGCTCGAAGAATCCATGGTTAAGTGGCGTCACTCTCATGCGAGAATGGT
>DALC01000097.1:0-167 GCA_002499325.1 Euryarchaeota archaeon UBA538 | reverse complement strand
GAGAGAATAATGGGTAGAAGAATAGGAACCGGGGGAACAAGTGGGGTAGACTATCTGGATGCCACATCTCAATATAGGGTGTTCAAAGACCTCTGGTCCGTAAGAACAATTCTGCTGAAGCCGGAGTCAAGGCCAGATCTTAGTAACTCAGATTTCTATGGTTACAA
>DALC01000064.1 GCA_002499325.1 Euryarchaeota archaeon UBA538 | reverse complement strand
CTCCCCCAGGATTACCACCCGTCCCAGATGCTGTGGAAAGGCCATGAGGAGCAAGGGTAAAAATCAAGATCTGTCATGTGATAAGTGCAAGATGAAAACTCCAAAATATTGGCTTTCAGACGAATGGTCTCCAGATATTCCTAGTTCATTTGATGGTTGGACCCAGCCACCGCCTTCTCAAAGAAGGCATCTTTCCATGCCCCTTGAACTTGGCATCCCTTCTTAGGTGATTATTTATCTGACATTATACTCAGAGAACCGTGGATACCGAATCAGTGATCCAGTTTATCCTTGCAGTAACTGCAATATTTCTGCTATCTTTACTGATTCGTAATTTCAAGCCAGGAAACAAAAATGAGAAACCCAAATACTCAGGATTAGCCAGATCCCCAGAGGATCTATACGCCCCGTCGGAAGAAGCAATATCAGAAATGGAAGATCTAATTTCAAAGCTCAATTGACCAATTCCTCCAGCCCCTTTGAAGTCATCCTAGCTAGAATTAGAATATCTTCACCAGAGATAATCCTCACACCATCCTTTTTGGGGTGCTTAAGAAGCAAAAAAGTCGCATATGAACTCTCAATCTTGGTTCCTCCACGAGTCAGCCAACCACTTTCAGAAAATCCAGAAGCGTCCTCGTATGATGACGAAGTAATGATCAGGTTGGTCTTTCGGGCAAGCGACGACAGTTTCTTAGCAGCATCGATGTCATCTTTCCTAGCCCTTCCATTACTTTCACACCAGTCATCGACAATCACAAAATCATCTCTTCCGAAGTCTTCTGCCCTCGTGAGAATAAAGTCTAAATTTCCTGCAAAGTCTGTTGAGAAATTTAGGATTGAGATGCGCATCAGACCCTGCTCATCAATATCGTGCAGAATCTCTCTAAACCTATTTGGGTCAGGCATTTTTCTGCAGGCCCAGATTACTCTTCCTCCATTCATTACTGTGTCCGACACAACCCCCAGGCAAAGTGTGGTTTTTCCTGCCCCGGGCGATGCCGAAATATGCACTGCCCTCCCTTCGAAACGAATCACGACCTACCGTGTGTGACATAGTCAAAGAGGATTACTGAACTAATTTCCAGAGAAATATAATCAATCCCCTCCCTCATCAGGCATATGGGAAAGCCATGAATGAGAGAATTCCAAGGCGGGAGGCTCCTGATTTTAGAGACTCCGAAGACGGAGTAATATCATCAATCGTAGAAGATGGATTTCTTAACGTGGCTCTAGATGATGCAAATCAGTATGGGCCCCATGCAATGATAATATTCCTGGGTTTGGCTTCAGTACTGACAGGATCTATTTTGGGATTGGCCATGATCGACCCAATACTCTCAGTCGGGACGGTAATCCTCATAATTGGCTCCACTCTAACCAACTATCTGATTGCAAAGCTCAAGCTCCCTGGAAGATAGTAGGTTATTGACCTACCTCGAGTCTCAATCTACATGAATGCGCGTGCAATTGTAACTGCATTATCCACGATTTCACCAGAAACTCCGAGGTGACTCTCAGGAGAAAACAGATAATTCAACTCATTTTCATCGAAGACAGAGCTAATCTGCTCATTCTCAGAACATACGGCCTTCAAATGCCTCCCAGTGCTCAATGCCTCCATTGAGCAACTCCTGAGGACCTCATGAGCCTCATCTCTAGGCATGTTGCTGTCCACAAGAGCTAACATGATCTTCTCAGCCATCACCAAGCCTTTCTGAGATTCTATATTCTGCAACATCCTGTCTCTGTCTACTACCAGCCTTGACATAACTTTGTCACACTTAGCAATAATGTCATCAAGCAATATCATTGAATGGGAAAGCGTGAATCTCTCGGAAGAGGAGTTTGCAAGATCTCTTTCATGCCAAAGAAGTGCATTCTCATAAGAGGGAATTATCATCGATCTTACAATTCTTGCAAGCCCACATGCATTTTCTGCAGTGATGGGATTTCTTTTGTGAGCCATAGTAGAAGATCCAACCTGCTTTTCAACGTCAAAAGCCTCGGCAACCTCTGCAATTTCACTTCTCTGTAGATTCCTGACCTCTTGAAGTATCTTTTCTACTGTGGTTGACACGTTCGCCATCCACCCCACCCATTCAATGTAGCGATCCCTTCCGACTACCTGGGTGGTGGCCACTGGAACTTCCAGACCCAACTCTCCAAGGATAAGACTCTGTAACTCCAGCGCATTCTCTCCCTGTGCAGCTCCAGTACCAACCGCCCCCAGGAACTTTCCGGCAATAATCCTCGACCTCATTGAGTTGAGCCTTTCTAGATGCCTCCTAAACTCGTCTACCCATACCGCTACCTTGATTCCGAAGGTTATTGGTACTGCAGCTTGCCCATGAGTTCTGCCGATCATTATCGTATCCCTCTCCCTCTCGGCTAAATCACACAATGTACTCATTAGTGATTTTAGTGAGTCTAGTTGTAAATCCACGCTGTCTTTTATCTGAAGAGCAACAGCGGAATCAACTATGTCATTGCTGGTAGCTCCAAGATGTATGCACCAGCCCGCTTCGCCAGCTGCTTCGGCCATAGCCTTTGTGAGTGCCATGATATCATGTTTGGTCTCAGCCTCTATTTCTTCCACTCTATCTGCTGTAACTATTCCTGGGTCTGAAATATCAGCAATAATGTCATAGTGCTCAGCACTAACTCTTCCCATCCTGCAATGGGCCCAGACAAGAGCTCTTTCCACCTCCAGTTGTCTTGAATGACGCCCTTCTCTCGACCAAATTGCTTTGGCCTCATCTCGTCCATATCTGTAGTCTAGAGGTGAAACCGACATCGTATCCTCAAACACCCGACCGGTACTTCCGGTTTGAGCCTAGCGATTGGAAGTCAGCCGACCTGAGGAAATATCCCAAGACCCTCTGTTCCTTCGCCACGACTTTTCTCCATCCAGAGTAATCCTTTTTTTCATGTGAGGGGAATCAAGAACTAAGGTCTCGTACTCTCCTCCCTCTCCGTCAGAATTGAATCTGAATTTTGATGAAATACTAATTAGCTCTTCCACATCCGAAACTCCCAATTTTCTACCTATCCACTTGTCATCAAGGCCATCGGATGTTACTGAAGAAATCCTAACATCAAAACCAAGCCTTGGCAAGGATCTAACATGTTCATCAGGACTGTGATGCCACAATGGTGAGAATGATTTAATGCCAATATTGGAGCACATCCTCTCAATCCTTGTTCTTTGGTAGTCGGATCTAAGAGCACCCGAGACTAAAGCATCTATTTCCAGTAACCCTTCATGCAAAACTATGCCCTCGTCATCCCAATTTTCAGGCCAGAACAGATCGAAATCTTCAGCAGGATTGCTTACACCAGATAATCCCAGTTGCAAATCCAGCATTTCCTCATCTTCTATTCCTTCCGTAACAATGGGTAGCCATGGAATTTCGGAAGAGGCTGATTGAAGTCCTGCGACACAGACTCCACCTGTCTGAAACATCATTGAATCATCCCCCGTAACGCACAAGGTAACTAGAGCTCGAACATCCCAGCCTCTCATAAGGGCCCACCACGTTGCATACGTAGAGTCCTTCCCTCCAGAGCATAACACGGCCACACGCATGTACCCACGAACCAACCATTCGGCTTGAATGCAACGAAAGAGGACGCTATACTCAACTAACCTTGATAAGAGGCCGTTGGTACAAACATGCTGATAACGATGCAACCGAGCGGCCGCGGATACGACTCTTCAGTAGGAACTTTCTCACCAGACGGACGACTTCACCAAGTTGAGTACGCCCGCGAATCAGTAAAAAGAGGCTCCACAACTGTTGGTGTAAAATTCAGAGACGGCGTGATATTGATAGTAGCCAAGAGAATACCCAGCAAGCTTGTGATCCCTGAGTCGATAGAGAAGATGTACAAGATTGATGACCACATAGGAATTACCACGTCTGGATTAGTCGCCGATGCAAGACAACTGGTCGATAGGGCCAGAGTTCAGTGCCAAATTAACAAGATGACCTACGGCGACTCTATTGACGTAACGAACCTAGTCAAGAAAATGTGCGATTACAAGCAATCATTCACCCAGTATGGTGGTGCGAGGCCTTTCGGAACTGCTTTACTGATAGCTGGAGTTGATTCTGACGGACCTCATCTATACGAAACTGATCCTTCTGGAGCCTATGGCTCATATCAGGCAGGAGCCATTGGAAGCGGGAGAAGCGAGGTTATATCTTACTTCGAGGAGAAATGGAAGCCGGAAATGACAGAAAATGCGGCAATAAAAATAGGCTTAGAGGCACTCTCAAAGACATTCGAGGACGGTTTGTCAGAGGAATCAGTGGAAATCTGTGTCATAAATTCCGAAGGTTACAGAGAGCTCACCGCCACGGATTTGGAGAAGCATATTTCCAAGCTCTGAAAGGATAACTCCACTATGTCCTTATGCTTGTAGCATGTACGACTCACATGGTTAGTCTTGATGATGCGGTTGTAGCTAGACTAGAAAAGGGCGGTTCAAGATACGAGATTTTAGTGGACCCCGATCTGGTCGATGCTTGGAAGGAGAACCCTTCTTCTGTTGACTTGGATGAACTTCTGGCTGTCAGTGAGGTCTGGACAGATTCTAAAAACGGAGAGAGACCAACATCGGATGCATTGGAAAGCGTATTTGGAAGTAACGATATTCAACAATGCGTAGAGATTATTCTGAAACAGGGTTCCATTCAGCTTACTACTGCTCAGAGAAAGAAAATGGTCGAAGAGAAGAAGCTCCAGATAATTAATGAAATTGCGATCACTGCAACGGACCCGAAGACAAGGATGCCACATCCTAGAACTAGGATAGAGAACGCTCTCGAAGAGGCTCGTTTCTCTGTTGATCCGTTCAAGTCTGTCGAGAGTCAAGTTTCAGATGCGGTAAAGGTACTAAAGCCACTAATTCCTCTTCAATTTATTACAATACGTCTGGCCTTCAAGATCCCTGGCTCATCTTATGGGTCCGTTAATCAAATTCTTAGAGACCTTGTTATTCGTCAAGAATGGCTTACTGATGGGACATGGGCATGTGTCGTTGAGGTTCCAGGGGGTATGAAGAACGAGCTCATTAGCAAGGTCGCGAGTAAGGCCTCTGAGGCCGAAGTCAAGGAGCTTGACTGACTTTCCACCGAAGGTGTCGACATCAACGGTTATGAATAGTAGGCCGGTCGGGCAGCTCGATAACATGAGTATTGAGAGCAACGCGGACAGTCCGCGAGACACGCAACGCACCCTCGTCGTTGTGCCAGGAGAAGACCTTGGATCATCAGAGGGGATTGAAGCTGGACATGGCGTTTTAGTCGTCGGTGACAGAATCATATCGACAAAACAAGGAAAAATGAGAAGAAAGGGAAATACAATTTCTGTTAGCCCTCTGCA
>DALC01000047.1:848-2523 GCA_002499325.1 Euryarchaeota archaeon UBA538 | reverse complement strand
GTTGGCTTCGCCCCTTATCTCCAGCCACCGGGGCCTGAGATAGTAAGATGGACGGTTGGAGAACCGGGATTTGCCACGCCCAAGGAAATTCTAGACGTAGCTATTGGAGAGCTTGAGGCTGGAAATACAAAGTATACCAGGGGGGCTGGATCAATGGAGCTTTGTCAGGGAGTTGCAGATTATCTATCGAAGCACCATGAGATTAATGTCTCGGCTGAGGACATAGTGGTTACGCCTGGAGCTAAGCAAGCGATGCTATACTCTTTCCTGGTTACTACCATGCCAGGGGATGAAGTGATACTGCTCGCACCTTCCTGGGCATCTTACGAGCCTATGCTGGAGTTCATTGGAGCCAAACCAGTGCATGTGCCTGTTAGGAAGGATAATTTCCACCCTGATTTGGATGCTATACGCGAAGCTGTAACAGACAGAACAAGAATGATTCTGCTGAATTCTCCTTGCAACCCGACGGGTGCGGTATTCACGCCTGATGAGATCCAGGGAATTCTTCAAATCGCGGTGGACAACGATTTGTGGATTGTATCTGACGAAATTTACTCGCGAATGGTCTGGGTTGACTGGCCTCATGTTTCTCCAGCGTCCTTACCGGGGGGGATGGAGAGAACTATTGTTGTCAATGGATGGTCGAAGTCATGGGCAATGACTGGGATGAGGCTGGGCTTCCTTACGGGTCCTCCAAATGCTGTAAAGGCGGCAATAAAAAGTCAAGCTAACTCGGCCTCTCACGTGCCCACGTTCATGATGGAAGCGGCTAGAGTCGCATTGGGCTGCGATGACTCAGTAGAAGAGTTCAATTTAGAATACAAGAAGAGAAGGGAGATAATGAAAAGGGGCCTATCAGAGCTTCCGGGAGTAAGGGTCGTTGAACCCGAAGGGGCCTTCTACATCTTCGCTGATATTACAGGAACAGGGATGACTGATACTGAGTTTGCGGATGGTGCACTGAAAGCCGGTGTGCAGTTGATACCTGCCTCGCTGATAACAGGCGGAGAGGGCTTCATCAGAGTATCTTATGCAACCAACGAAGACGCCATACATGAGGGATTGAGTAGACTGAGATCCTGGTTACTGCAGTAGAGAGCTTGAAATCCCACATCTGTACGAGTGACTATGCAAGATGGTGAGTCGCGAGGGAGTCACATCTTCTTGGATTACCTCAATTACTCGTGTCCAAGCAAAGATGAGGGAAGTTGGATGTTGTCCCTCATGAGAGATTGTGTTAGAGAATCGGGCATCAGGGAAGTTCATTCTCACGTAGAGGTATTTGATGGCTCCGAGAGCCCGTCTGGATTTGCTGCTGTTGTACTGATAGATGAGAGTCATGTAACCGCTCATTGTTATTCTGACGAGGGTTTGCTAGCAATTGACGTTTTCACCTGCGGACCTCACGATCCAGAGCATGTTGTAGAGCTCATACATGAAGGATTGATCGCAGAAATTGAAGGAGTCACCTTAGTGAGGAAGGAGAGGGTCAGTAGATTTTAGAGAGTGATTCTATGGACATTGATGATTTCGTTTCTGAGCATTTCCTTCACTTCAATGCAGGAGAGCTGTCGAGATGCGCTAGCTCCCTGAAGAAGTTTCTAAATGAAGGGGGGAGGCTAATAGTGACCTTGGCTGGAGCGATGTCAACGGCTCAAATAGGCAGAAGTCT
>DALC01000047.1:0-470 GCA_002499325.1 Euryarchaeota archaeon UBA538 | reverse complement strand
AATCTCGAAGAGGATATTTTCAATCTAGTGGCACGTTCAAAATATGAAGAAATAAGTGATTGGCGACAACTTAGCTCTCTGGACGAAAAACGCCTTAGAGACAGAGGCATGAATAGGGTAACTGATGTAGCCCTCCCTGAGGGAGTATTCAGGGAAATTGAGGAGGTTCTTATGTCACTTTGGCAGGATGCCTCAGAGGTTGGTGATCAAAGGTTCCCTCATGAGTATCTATACGACCTTATTATTCATGGTGAGCTGGAGTTCGATATCGATTCTGAGAAGTCCTGGCTAGCCTGCGCTGCCGACGCTAATCTACCTATATTCACTCCAGGATGGGAGGATTCAACACTTGGTAACATACTAGCCGCCAGGGTACTGGACAGAACGGTCAAGGACTCGTCAATCGTCAAGGGCGGTTTGGAGGCCATGCAGGCTCTAGCGGACTGGTACAGGGAGGATGACTCTCCCAC
>DALC01000106.1:10630-11784 GCA_002499325.1 Euryarchaeota archaeon UBA538 | reverse complement strand
GATGGCAGCCAAACTGCGTGTTTTCTGCTCTTACTGAATTGTCCTCCCTGCAACATGAGGTATTCATTAGATGAAACATTTGTAGCCATCACCAAATCCCCTTCAAATGCCTCATTGGTTATCTTTCGATTGTTGGCTGAAGAATTAATGCCCATAATGAGTGCCGGCCAAATAATTGTATGGAAGGGGATATTGTCCTTGCCCATGAAGTAAATGTGCTTTGGTGCCTCACCGCTAGGGCTCTTCTTCCACCATTTTTCCCACGCTGAGTCACCATCAGGATGATTATTTGCGGCTGCATACCTTTCGGACCAGATTCTTGCACAGGAATAGTATCCCTGAACAGCCTCAAACCACACATAAATACTCTTTGAAGACCACTCATCTCCCGATAGAGGAATATCTATTCCCCATTCTATATCCCTTGTTACTGCTCTCGGTCTAAGGCCCATATTTAGCCAATTCTTCGTCATTGACCTAACATTAGGCTTCCAAACAGAATGTCGACTAGATGCGTACTTTTCGAGGCTTTCTTGAAACATATCTAATCTGAAGAAGAAATGATCGGTATCCCTGACCTCTACCTCTGCTGCCGGATCTAATTTGGATATTGGATTGAGCAACTCATGTGCTTCATATGTTGAGCCACACTCATCACATTGGTCGCCACGTGCTTCACCTTCTCCGCAAACCGGACAGGTCCCCTCTACGTATCTATCAGGAAGAAATCTAACCTTATCCTTTGCAACTGAACAATATTGTTTCATTGTCTGCTTCTGTAACATTCCCGAATCCAACAATTGGGTAAAAACATCGCAGACCAACTCCTTATGTCTTGAATCTGAGGTTCTGTTGTATAATGCTCCTCCATATTCTATGCCTCTTGAATCAATATTCTGAGACCAGGCGCAACCAAGCTTAGTAAGAGAGTCCAGAGCCAGATCATGATATTTGTTTACAATCTCCTGTGGTGAAACGCCCTGCTGCTCAGCCGTGATTGTAATTGGAGTTCCATGTTCATCAGAACCACTGCACATCAGAACCCTTCTCCCCCTAGCTCTTTCATACCTATATTGAATGTCTGCGGGAAGGCAATTTCCAGCTACATGACCTAGGTGTAGTGGTGCATTTACATATGGCCAAGCCATGAAAAT
>DALC01000106.1:1876-10217 GCA_002499325.1 Euryarchaeota archaeon UBA538 | reverse complement strand
CAATCGTGTCACGCACATGTGTAATTTTCGCTCAAAAGTGAGGAAAGATAGTTGGTAGACTACACGCTAATCATAGCCTATTCGGGACTCGCTCTTGGAGCGTCATTCTTGTGCAGTATTTTGGAAGCAGTGCTTCTTTCTACAAGCCACGGTCATATTGCCGCCCTCAAGGATACACACCCCAAAGTGAGCGATCTTTGGTCACAATGGAAAGATGATCCTGAAAGGCCCCTTACAGCAATATTGACCTTGAATACAATTGCCCATACTGTAGGAGCCTTGGGAGTTGGCGCCGAAGTACAGACCCAGTTCGGAGGAGGCATGATTGTGCATGTGGCTGCAGCCGTCTTAACCTTGGCAATTCTATTGCTTAGCGAGATTCTGCCAAAAACTATCGGCGCCCTTTATTGGAGAAGACTTACAATTCCATCCGCTAGGATAATGAAGGCTATGATGTTCGCTCTCTGGATCATAGTTAAGCCGATAGAAATTACAAGGTCTCTTTTACCTGCAGTAGAGACTGAGACTGTTACAAGGGACGAGCTTTCTGTATTGGCCGATATAGCTGAGGAGACTGATGTAATTGAAGAAGACGAAGAGGCGGTAATTCAGAATCTATTGAAACTCAGAGAAATCAAGGTTAGTGATATCATGACACCAAGAGTTGTTGTGACCTCAGTTTCTGTTGATGACACTGTTTCTGATGTTTTGGAGAGGATACCGATAATGGTCCACGGAAGAATGCCAGTAACCGGTGGTAATATTGATGATGTAAGAGGAGTTGTACTAAGAAGCGAAATACTTCGTAGGGCCGCTGTAGATGAGTATAGTAGGAAGATGTCAGAAATATCTAGGCCTGTTGATATCTGTAGCGACAACGATTCTGTGGACAGGGCATTGGATATTCTCCTTGAGACTAAATCTCAGATTCTAATTGTTAAAGACGAGTTTGGAGGCACCGAAGGATTAGTGACAATGGAAGATGTTATCGAAACTCTACTTGGTGTCGAGATAGTAGACGAGTCAGATCAGGTAGCAATAGACGAGGGCTCACACCATGAGGATATGAGAGAATTAGCAAAACAGAGAGTTGAGGAGAGCGAGTAGTGGGCTATCCGGGCCTATCGAAAAATTCCCACTGTACCTCTGCTAATTCATGATTGGTCGATGCTTCCGAATATGCTTCCAGTGGTAATCTATTCAATTCGAGAAAAGCATCCCCGTATGGGAGGCAAGATAATACCCTTTTTGCCTGCTCCTTTCTACCAAGAATGTATAATGATGATGCGAATGCCTCAGCTGTAGAAAGCCTCCCCGGTTTGCCCCAGGATATTGGGTTAGCAGCTAATAGCACTGGAAGAGTCCTACCTTCTAGTCTCGTGTGCTTAGAAATAGAATCCAAAGACTCTTCCAGTCTCTTCCAAGAACAGTCCAGTGCTACGATGGACCCTCCACGTGACACTGACTTCATATCATCTGGCCCCATAAGGATACCACTAGAAGGATCTAGAAGAAATCCTCTCTTCGGCGCGCCTCGTGTGGATTTATGCAAAACCGCATGCCCGTGTTTAGAGAGTCTCCTAGCACTACATTTTTTGGGGTCATCTTGATCTAGGTGTATGACATGTAGAGGAACGTCCTCAAACTCATTCTTTCGCAAGGAACTCATCTAGGGCATCTCCTATTGTCATACTCCTACTACTGGGAGTCTTAATGGTCCTCTCAGGTTCTGATACATTTTCCTCAAAGAGTGATATATCCAGTGCTTTAGCTATTTTTTCTAGAATATTATCCGCAGGACGAACTCCTGCTTCGGTTTTCTGAATATCGTTGAGTCGTAGATTAAGCCTCTTCCCCATTTCTCGCGCACTCCATCCTTTCCCCTCTCTCGCGTTTTTGATTCTAATATGAAAATCCCTAGCCACTTCCTTCTCCATCTTACCGATATTTTTGGTGTATGTTTTCGTCTTAGATGAAACAGGCCTTGTCACAGTTTGTGATGGAACTCTTCTTTCCAAGACCGTAAGGTTATTTGATTCGATACACCTCGAACAACATCTTAACCTAGCTCCTGAAATCTCTGAAAGAAATGTAGTAACTCTATCCGTCCCACACATTTCACAGGTTGCCATGCACGCTCCAACAAGTCCTCAACCATATGGGTTGGGGTTATTTGAAATCAAATACCCTTTACGATAGTCATGGCAACCGACTCGGACGCCCATCGTCATGATGACCCATCCAACATTTCCCAAGTTTCTAATCTTCAATCTGAAATAAAGGGACTATCAGAAACCGCACAGCAACTCCTAACCGATAAATTACTATTGGAAAGTGAAATATCTCAAGTAAAGAAGCGCGCAAGTCGCCTCGAGGAAGAGATCAGAAACCTCAGAACTCCACCTATGGTAATAGGGCATATACAGGACATCACCGACGAAGGAGCGATAGTAAGGAGTTCAAATGGTACAGTATTCCTTGTTTCCGTCAACCCTCGTATCAATGATTCGCTTTTGATACCCGGAGCTAGAGTTGCATTAAATCAAGATAATCTCTCTGTAATTGAGGTTTTATCTGACTCTTGGGACCCTCTCGTCGTTACCTCCGAGATAATCGAAAAACCATCTGTTGCCTTTGATGACGTTGGCGGACTCGAAGAACAGATCGTTCAAATTCGAGAAGCAGTAGAGCTATCCTTCACAAATCGTGAGGATTTTGAGAGATTCTCCATAGATCCGCCAAAGGGGGTCCTGCTAACCGGACCTCCCGGTACTGGAAAGACTATGTTGGCCAAAGCTGTAGCAAACTCCACTAACGCTGTCTTCCTAGGTTTAGTAGCCTCTGAACTAGCTCAGAAATACATCGGAGAAGGAGGGAGATTAGTTAGAGAGATATTCGATCTCGCCAGAAAAAGGGCTCCGGCCATTGTCTTCATTGACGAACTCGACGCCATAGGCTCTAAGAGACTCGACAGTGCAACTTCCGGAGATAGGGAAGTTCAAAGAACATTGATGCAACTCCTGTCAGAACTGGACGGATTCACCCCACTCGAGGACGTGAAAATTATCGCCGCTACTAATAGGCCAGAGCTTCTCGATAATGCTTTATTGAGGCCTGGTAGATTTGACAAAATAGTTGAGATACCTCTTCCAGACGAGGATGGTAGACTTTCAATACTAAAAGTACACACCAAGAATACTCCTATCTCAAAAAGAATTAAGCTAGAAGAAATCGCATCAAAAACCGATGGTTTCAGCGGTGCTGAGATTAAATCCCTTGTTGTAGAAGCAGGGGTTAGTGCTATATCAAAAGGGAATAAAATGATAACAAAAACAGATTTCCTAGATTCACTGGATAAGCTAAAATTAAACAGTGAGAAAGGCAGAACAGACAACTCTTCTGGATTATACGACTGATGAGTAATCCTAATCCCCTAATCTCCATGCGAGGCCATGGGCGAACCGTTGATTGAATGCGTTCCTAACTTTAGTGAAGGCAGAAATAAAGATGTTATAGACGCGATCACTGATTCCATGAAAGGCGTAGATGGAGTAAGCGTATTAGATGTAGATATGGGGGCCGATTTTAATCGAACTGTAGTTACAATGGTAGGTGGCCCGGAAGCTGTGTTAGAAGCCGCAATAAAATCTACTGGAGTCGCATTAGAATTAATTGACATGTCAAAACATTCCGGTGAACACGCTAGAATGGGTGCCGTTGATGTAGTTCCCTTCATCCCTCTTAGCAACACATCAATGGATGAATGCATCGATCTTTCAGAGCGCTATGCCAAGGCGGTATCAGATAATTACGGGATCCCAGTATTCCTCTACGCTGAATCAGCTAAACATGAAAGACGCGTAAAACTACCAGATATCAGGAAAGGTGAGTATGAAGGTCTCAAACAAAAACTATCTGATCCCGATTGGGAACCCGATTATGGACCTTCAGAGTTCTCGCCACGTTCGGGAGCTACTGCAACCGGAGCTAGACAGATTCTAATTGCATACAATGTTAACCTCAGTACAAATGATAAATCACTAGCAAATATCATCGCCGGAAAAATTCGGACAAGCGGGGTGATAAAGAGGGATGATCAAGGGAATAAACTTGTAGACTCCAGTGGAATTACAATCAGAGAACCTGGTAAATTCAAAGCCTTACAAGCGGCTGGATGGATGTATGACGAAGATACGGCTCAAGTATCCATGAACTTACTCGATCACACCATTACAGGTCTTCATGATGTTACAGATGCTATAAGATCGGAGGCAACTAAACTAGGACTCACGGTAATTGCAAGCGAACTTGTTGGATTAGTCCCAATGCAGGCTATGATTCAAGCAGGAATCCATTATTGTCCTGATTCAGAAGAGAGAAATGAAAACAATATTTTACAACATGCAGTCGATGGTTTGGGTTTGGAAGGATTAAGTGACTTTGATACTAGGTCCTCTATTATCGAGCTAGCAATAAGAGGTGATTAACTTGAATGACGGATATGCCGATGTTTTGTCAAAAATATCATCCTCCAGCGCAACGCCGGGAGGTGGCTCAGTTGCTGCTCTGACTCTTGCGCATGCTCATGCTCTAGGTATGATGGTATCTAGGCTGACTCTGGGTAAAGAAAAATGGTTAGAAGGTCAAGATTTTGCTAGAAAAGTGATAGAATCATCTACCGAAGGAATCAAACGCGCTTTGTCACTTGCTGATGAAGATGCTTCTGCATTTGATGCCGTTATAGATTCTTATAACCTCCCAAGAGATAACGATTCTCAGAAATCAATCAGGGCAGAGGCTATTGTATCTTCTACCATTAACGCCGCATTGGTGCCTCTAGAAATAATGAGAGCCTCATCTGAATTTCTACAATCGATTATTGGATTGTCAAAAACTGGTAACGCCTATGCCCTTACAGATCTTCTCGCATCATCTGAATTGGCTCATGCATCTTCCAGAATAGCTTCTTACAATGTCAGAATTAACCTAGATTCCTTGGATGACACCGATGAGAAAAAAAACATATCTCAAGAGATGGAAACACTTCAGAATGCATCTGTTACTAGCTATTCTACCATCGAGTCTACTATATTGGAGAGGCTAAAATGGGATTAACATTCAAACAACAGATATCGGTTGGAATACCTGATCGTTTGCCGTCTGCTAAATCGTTAGATGACTCAGTCCCACACGCACCTATCAGGCCACAAGTGCTCAGTGAAAATGAAAAGAAATTAGCAATTAAAAACTCGTTGAGGTATTTTCCGTCGGATTGGCACGGTGAGCTAGCAACCGAATTTTTACGTGAACTAGAGGAACTTGGTCACATTTACATGCATAGGTTTAGGCCAGATTACAAAATGTTCTCTCGACCTATTGATGAGTACCCATCTATCTCTCCCTCTGCAGCCTCGGTAATGTTGATGATTCAGAATAATCTAGATCCTTCGGTAGCTCAGTATCCACACGAGCTGATTACATATGGGGGCAATGGATCAGTTTTCCAAAATTGGGCCCAATACCTCATCACCATGGAACTTCTGTCAAAGATGAGCGACAATCAGACCCTCGTCATTAACTCGGGCCACCCACTAGGATTGTTTCCTTCGAGTCCAGACGCCCCCCGGGTAGTTATCTCTAACGGACTAGTAATTCCGAATTACTCCTCCCAGTTAGATTATGAAAAGATGAACGCTCTAGGGGTTACACAATTCGGCCAGATGACTGCAGGGTCCTACATGTACATAGGCCCACAGGGAATTGTCCATGGAACAACAATAACGCTATTGAATGCAGCCAGAAAATATCTGGATATTGATATAGATTCAAACCTATCAGGGATACTATTCATCACATCTGGACTAGGGGGAATGTCTGGCGCTCAAGCGAAAGCTGCTGTCATTGCTGGAGCTGTCTGCATAATAGCTGAAGTAGACTCTCAGGCTGCCGATAAGAGGCATCAACAAGGATGGCTGTCCGAGTTGCACTACGACTTGAATCAAGTAATATCACGAGCGCGCCAAGCGATAAATGACGGAGACGCTGTCTCAATAGGCTATGTTGGAAATATAGTAGATTTACTTGAGGCGCTTATCGAAAACAACCTCACACCAGATTTAGGCAGCGATCAAACCAGTCTTCACAATCCCTGGCTAGGTGGGTATACTCCCGCTGGATTCACTTTTGAAGAGGCTAAGGAACTCTTGTCAAGTGATCCTGAAGAATTCAAGATCCATGTCAAGCAGTCACTAAGAAAACATGCAGACATGATTAACACATTATCCTCTAGGGGCATGAAATTCTGGGACTATGGAAATGCGTTTCTTCTGGAGGCTAGTAGGTCAGGAGCGGATATTTTAAACGGATTTGGTCAATTCAAGTATCCTTCATACGTTGAAGATATAATGGGGCCAATGTGTTTCGACTATGGTTTCGGTCCTTTCCGTTGGGTCTGTACTTCTGGCTCAGATAAGGACCTAGAAATTTCCGACTCAATAGCCCACACCATACTTACAAAGCTCCATTCTGAAGCCCCAAAAAGAATCAGACAACAATATTCAGATAATCTCAGATGGATAGAAGAAGCCGGTAAAAATGACATGGTCGTCGGTAGTAAGGCCAGAATATTGTATGCAGACTCTAAAGGAAGAAAGTCCATCGCTATGGCCTTCAATGATGCCATAAGAAATGGGGATATATCTGGACCTATTGTTCTAGGCAGAGACCACCATGATGTCAGTGGTACAGATAGTCCATACAGGGAGACGGCGAATATCAGAGACGGCTCTATGTTTACTGCGGATATGGCTGTTCAGAATTTCGTTGGCGACTCGTTCAGAGGGGCAACTTGGGTTAGTCTTCACAACGGCGGAGGGGTTGGATGGGGAGAGGTGATTAACGGAGGTTTCGGACTTTACATCGATGGGTCAGAAAAATCCAGTAGGGCGATAGAATCAATGATTCCCTGGGATGTAGAAAACGGTATTGCAAGGAGGTCATGGGCTAGAAATGATGAGGCCATGTGGACAATAAAAAGAGCCATGGATAATGACCAGGACTTAAGAGTCACAATGCCTAATATCGTAGATGAAAGTATTCTGGAAAACATTTTCGATTCTCGATGAGTCTATTTGCTATCGCCCTTACCGGAATCTATGAGAGACCTCGTGATAGATGGATATTCCCTGACTATCCGTGACGTCGTGGACACTGGCTTGGGACTAACTAAAGTAACTCTTTCACAATCGGCCAGAGAAAAAATGACGTCCTCCAGAGAGGCGGTTACAGAGATTCTGAATGACGGAACTGTGACTTATGGCATAAATACCGGTTTTGGAGCACTTTCATCTGTTTCCATAGAACCGGACAAATTAGAACATCTCCAAGCTAATCTCATTAGAAGTCACGCTTGTGGAGTCGGGGAACCAATGGAAGACCGCCACACGTTAATGATGATGCTGATCAGAGCCAATACGCTCTGTAGGGGTGATTCTGGTGCTCGACCGGTCATAGTTGATACGCTTATTTCAATGATTAACCATGGCGTATGCCCAGTAATTCCTAGAATAGGCTCACTAGGCGCCTCGGGGGATTTGGCCCCGCTTTCTCACTTAGCATTAGGTATGATGGGTGAAGGAAAATGTAACATCAGGATTGGAACCAACGAATGGACTCTGATGTCGTCTAAAGAGGCCCTTATGAAATCTGGAATTAATCCAATAATTCCTGCCGCCAAGGAAGGACTCTCTCTAATCAACGGGACTAGTCAGATGTGCGCATTTATGTGCGAGGCCTTGGATAATATGGATATCCTTTGTTTTGCTTCTGATGCTTCAGTTGCTTGCACTGTCGAGGCTATCAGAGGGTCCCACAAGCCTTTTGATCCGAGAATACACAATTCTAGACCACATCCAGGTCAAATTATGTCCGCAGCAAGAATATCGTCGTTACTAGAAGACTCTGAAGTGAAATTTTCTCATGAAAACTGTGACAGAGTCCAGGATGCATACTCAATCAGGTGCTCTCCCCAGGTACACGGTCCTGTTATCGATATGCTTCGGGAATCTAGGAGAATTCTGGAAATCGAAATTAACAGCTCAACGGACAATCCTCTCGTATTCACCGAGGGAGATAACACAGAAGTGATATCTGGAGGTAATTTTCATGGCCAGTATATCGCATTGAGCAGTGACTCTATTTCTATAGCATGTCACGAGCTTGCAAGTATTTCAGAGAGAAGAATAAATCAGATCTTAGATCCGAAATGGAGCGGACATAGCGCATTCCTAGCTAATCATGAAGGTCTTGAAAGTGGTCTTATGATAATCCAATACTCATCAGC
>DALC01000106.1:0-1550 GCA_002499325.1 Euryarchaeota archaeon UBA538 | reverse complement strand
GCAGTCTTAGCAGAGTTACACCTACTGTCAAACTCCGCAACTACCTCAAATACCCCAGTTAGCATGGGCAAGGAGGACCATGCATCAATGGGCGCCACCGGAGCTTACAGAACAATGATTTCTACTAGACTGCTAGCCAATGTTATTGCAAATGAGATCATTTGTGCTTCAGAAGCTATGTATAGAATCGATGAAAAACCCGGTCATGGAGTTTCTAGGGTTCTAGAATGGTCAAGGGGAATTGTCAAGCCTCTCAATGGCGATAGGGCATTATCCGAAGATACAAAAAATCTTTCTGAGTCATTATTGAACGGCGATCTTACTAGGATTTTTATGTGATTTTATGCAGGAAAAAATGCATCTTACCCAACATCCAGGTCTAAACCCTCCAGGATTCGAGGCTTCAATTACGGATATCATCGATGATGGTATTTTTCTAGATAGGACTTTTTTCTATCCAAGAGGTGGCGGACAGCCCGGTGATAAGGGATCGATTTCCTCTGGTGATAAATTTAGTAACATGGGGGAAGTTAAACCAGGGGATAGAATTCTACACCCGTTAGAAAGCTCTGAGCTATTCAGAGTTGGTGACAGGGTTGAATGTAAGATAGATTCTTCTTGGAGGAATAGGAATACAATGATGCATACAGCCCAGCATGTTTTCTCAGCAATAGCCAATGACATGTACAATGCCGAAACAGTAGGTAATCAGATTAGTGATCAAACTACAAGAATTGATTTATGGTTCCCAGATAGAGACCTTTTCAATGCAGAGGATATTTCATTACAAGTTAATGATGTTCTCAACTCGGGCGCGGAGGTCTTAATTCATAATTGGTCGAGGGAAGAAATACTAGGTCACGATAAAATGAGGCATACAAATTTCATGGATAGGATACCTTCATCCATAAGTATACTCAGAGTCGTGGAGATAGAGGATATTGATCTGTGCCCGTGTGGAGGGACACATGTAGGAAATATATCCGAGATACCAAATATTACCATTGAGAATGTAAAATCGAAAGGTGCTGGTAAACTAAGAGTGTCCTATTCTTGATTTATTTAATAGATAGTTTCCAAGTTACTGGTGGGCTCGGCAGGAATTGAACCTGCGATCTTCGCCATGTCAAGGCGACGTCATAACCCCTAGACCACGAGCCCAGTAATAATGGGACCCCGTTCTACTCAATGAATGATTCCATTACTAGGAAACAATTTTTGAAATCTTACCTGCACATCCTTTTTGGCTACAGAATCCATGGGCACGGGTTCTACCGTTCCTCATCAGATCTAACCTGCAATCTATAATCTCACCATATGTTTTACACTTCAAACAGAAACCATTCACCTTTCTGATCATGCTTCCACATGCACAACTAAAGATGACTCAGATAAGGGGGTTTTGGTCTAATTATCGAATTATTTCAAAAAACGTTACACTGAGCTTAAGTAACACCAATATTTGAAATTAATTTTGCTGATAACCTGGATTATCAGTTTAACGTGTAGCTTCATTTCGCAGATTTTTTATTGTGATTTAGAAAAAATAA
>DALC01000030.1 GCA_002499325.1 Euryarchaeota archaeon UBA538 | reverse complement strand
CACTAGGATAGATGATGCGGAACTCACTTTCTCATTAAGGCAGGATGAGATCATCGTCGGGGTCAACCCACGCTCATTGGCAATGATTCCTACTATTGCAATATCATCCATACTACCCTCTCCTCTGCTAACTGAGTCAGGATTGTTACTAGATGGTTCGAATATCAAGCAGAGGGTAACGCCACTCATGGAAGATACTAATTTTGGCACTATTAAGTCATCCGCACTTATCGAGATTTTACTACCAGAGTCAATCAGAATAACATCATTGGAAAGCGAGAAGGGTCTCGCGCAGATTAGTGATTCAGGAGACAGACAAGTCTTGACCTACACCATGCCAACATGTCTGTCAGCAGCCACATGGTATGAGTGCAGTAGAAGTAATTCAGACATTGTCACGTACTCAGTCGAGATTTCATGGCCATTCATTATTGGCGAACTGGCTCCTTACATATTTTTCATCATCGTATCCCTGGGAGTTCTCATAAGTCGGAAGAGGAGAAAGAATCGGGAGAAGAAGCAAGCCCAAATCATATCTTCAAATGAGGAGAAAAATGCGGAGATGGAGAAAATTATGGATATTGAGTTTGGTAGATTACCAGAAAATACCACTCTGGTTGACGAGACTTTCTACAATCAAAATGACTCCGAAGATTCAAAGATTACTGACTATTAGTTATCAAAGTGGTTTTGTATTTTCTTAGCCATGGAAACTCCAATTCCAGGAACTGCTCTGAGCTCGTCTATGCTGGCATGCTCTATCCCCTTCCTCCCTCCAAAGTGACGAAGCAGAGACTGTATTTTCTTAGCACCAAGCCCTTCAACCTCCTCCAGAGGGTCACGGATTGATCCCTTCCTCCTCCTACGACTGTGAAACTGATTTACAAACCTGTGAGCCTCGTCCCTCGAATGAATTAGTACTCTCCCTCTTCGATCTAAGACGATTGGCTCTCTTCCCTGGATGTAGAGCGTCTCTTCTCTCTTGGCCAATGCAGCGACAATGAACTTGTCTTCCATATTACTCTCTCTTAATGCAGTATTTATCGTTGAGAGATGAGTCTCACCGCCGTCCAAAAGAAGAATATCTGGCCACTCATTTTGCCTCTTTATCCATCTTAATACCGACTCCCTCATCATGCTAAGGTCATCAGCCGAGTCTCCTTTTATCTTGTATGTCCTGTATTCCTTTTTCGAGGGCCGACCATTCTTGAAAACAATCGAGGCACCAACTCTTTCGGATCCCATAAGCTGGGCCATATCGAAACAAACAATATGGTTCAGAGAATCCATTCCCAGTAGTTTCGCCCCCTCATTTGCAGCACGTTGCTCAAGGTTTCCAGAGCTATTCCTCTCTGACCGTGACACTAAAATCTCGGCGTTCTGGTCGGCCATCTTTCTTAATTTGAATAAATCCCCCCTCCTCGGGACTCTGGGAATCAATGACCCCCCTCTCCTAAATCTCAGCCATTTCTCCATAGACTCTCCAATCGGAGAGGGGAGGAGCAAGACTTTCGGAGGCCTCCTGTTGGAGTAATGCTCTACTAGGACAAGAGATACAGATTCAGAAATATCCCCCCTGTGTATCAGGGGATACTCTGTCTTACCTTGAACCACTCCACCTTTGGCATGTAGAATAATAACTACTGCCGAATCCCCTAGTGAGGAGAATCCTATAGCGTCACAGTCTTGGTAGAATCTACTGTGAATTATCTGCTGGGAAAGCGTACTCTGAACTGAGGCGATCATGTCTCTAATTTCTGCCGCCTTCTCATAGTTCAAATCTTCAGAAGCCTTGTCCATATCCTTCTGAAGAGACTCAATCAGTACCTTAGCATTGCCATCGAGAACATCTGTCACAGCCTTAACTATGCCAGGATACCCTTCTGGATCGTAGCAGGGACCCTTACACAGGCCAATATGCATTGCCAAACATCCATCACTGCCCCTGCAGTCTTTGTCCCTAATTCCGAACTCAACTCTGAGTAGCTGGATCACCCTCTTTGCCGCACCTGCATCTGGAAAAGGCCCCCATGATCTAGATCCATCAGGAGGATGACGGGTGTAGAGAATTCTAGGAAACTCTTCTGCAGTTAAAGAGATGAAAGGGTATGACTTATCATCCTTCAACCTAGAATTGTACTTGGGCTTATGCTCCCTAATGAGGTTCCTCTCCAGGAACAACGCTTCGGAAGGACTTTTTGTTACTATGAAATCTATCTCGTCAGCTTCCTCAATTAGCAGAGGAACCATCCTGCGACCATCACTCCCTGAAAAATATGAAGATACTCTTGTTCTAATTTCAGTAGCCTTGCCTACGTACATTACTCTACCATCTTTTCTCTTGAAAAGATAAACTCCGGGTTTACGCGGAAGATCTAGTGAGCCCCTCTCGACTGGCATTTACAGTGATGCGCCGTAGGTCAACGCCCATGAACCCGTGCCTTGCCTCAGGGCCATGCTCTCGCACTCGCAGGGAAGGGTCCTCTCTCGACTAGCCGAGTTTGGAGAGCATCTGGACACTGCCTGGGATGTTCCAAGAGAGCTATCACTTCCAGGATTGGCAGAATCCCTAGGCCTAGTCCGTTCTGCCCTGCATCAGCCTCTTTCGGAGTTAGAAAAAGATGGCTTTATTTCAACAAGAACAGC
>DALC01000117.1:712-7169 GCA_002499325.1 Euryarchaeota archaeon UBA538 | reverse complement strand
AAGCACATGCATTTAGTCATGGCCGTTCCAAATGTCTTCTTCCACGATGCTGGTCCCATAGCCAGGATGAGGCCATTAGCAACTGGGGATGACGGTAAGGCAGTGCCTCTGGAAGACCTAGACATTGACTCATTTGGCGTCAGTACATACAATCAGTACTCTTGGAGGCAACTCATTGATGGTTGGTCATGTACATCTTGTGCTAGGTGCCAAGATGTCTGTCCTGCATATGCTTCAGGCAAGGGATTGAACCCAATGCAAGTTATTCATGATGTAAGGAACTACGCAAATGACCACGCCCCGATCCTCCTGTCGGGAGGCCAACCAGATGAAACGATTCTCGAGAGGATTACAGAGGAGGCGGTTTGGGCATGCACTACATGCAACGCTTGCGTTGACGTCTGTCCTTTATACATCGAGCATGTTCCAAAGCTAACAGATCTAAGGAGGAACGCAATGATGGAAACTATGGAATATCCAGAGGTGCTTAATACTGCAATGGGGAACATAGAGTCAGCATCCAATCCCTACGGATTTGGAGCCCATGAGAGGGCTGACTGGGCTGCTGATCTGGGAGTTAAGATAGGGGAGCCAGCTGAGTACATTTACTTCGTAGGATGTGCAGCTAGTTTTGACGAGAGAAACCAGAAGGTTGCTAGATCTACCATCTCCCTACTAAAGGAGGCTGGGTTGGACGTGGGAATTTTGGGAATGCAAGAAGGATGCTCTGGAGACCCTGCCAGAAGGGCAGGAAACGAATACCTTTTCCAGATGCTAGCCGAGACAAATATGTCTACATTCCAAGAGCTTGGAGTCAAAAGGATTGTCGCATCCTGCCCTCATTGTTTCCATACGCTAGGGAAAGAATACGGAGATTTTGGAGGAGAAGACTTGGAGGTATTCCATCATTCTGAGATAATCGCCAAGCTTCAGCAAGAAGGAAAACTTCCAGAGGCAGAAAAGAACGGGCGCAGTATCACATTCCATGATCCCTGTTACCTGGGAAGGATTGGGGATATCGTGGATGCCCCTCGATCGGTAATAGGGGGCGTTGATGCCGAACCAGAGAGGCACGGTAAGGACTCATTCTGTTGTGGTGCAGGCGGTGCTCAGATGTGGATGGAAGAAGATGCTGATAAGAGAGTTAACGAGATCAGGGCGGCAGAACTCGCTGAGACAGGATGTGACACTGTGGCGGTCGGTTGCCCCTTCTGTTCGGTCATGGTCAAGGATGGTTTGGATGCAGTAGGCTCTGATATGGAAGTTCTCGATGTTGCAGAGCTACTATGGGAGCAGATCGTCGCACGAGATCTAGAGATTCATGATAAGTCAAAGAACAGGACTGGAAAGGCAAGAATATGGGACTCATCGATATCGGACCTGGTATGATTGATGGATTTTTATCCTAACTCGCATACAGAGAATGTCATAAGTAATGCTATCCAGCGCAAGTCATGGATGATGTGTTCTTGTTCTTCGGTAGATCTGTACCTGATTTGGCTAAACTACTCGGCTTTATACTCACAATCTTTGGAATTGCGGCATACATCATATCAGGCCAATCCTCAATTACAGCACTGATCCCTTCATTCATGGGCGCTCCCCTCCTGCTCTTAGGAATATTATCCGAGAGAATGCCCGATGCGCGTCATCACCTTATGCATGCATCAATGGTTCTAGCACTATTAATGGTAATCAGTCCAATTGGAATGGTCGCAAATGAGGGAATTCCTGACTCCAGCCTAACTATTGTCTCACTATTAGCTCTCCTGACAACAGGCTCTATTTTCATGTTCGCTGGAATCAAATCATTCAGGCATGCCCGAAAAGCAAGAGAATCCTCAGGTGTTTGATTGCGACCAGTCATCGGGATAACCTGCTTCATGCGAGATACTGTGTATGGAAATTGGAGTAGACACGCAGCTATTCTTCCTTCAGCTTATGTCTCAGCCGTAGAGAGAGCGGGAGGAATTCCGATGATAATCCCTCCAGCTGGGGATATGACAGACTTGATGGAGTCCATTGATGGCCTCATTATCTCCGGTGGCCCCGATATTTCTCCGGAGCAGTATGGTCAGGAACCAGGGCCAATGACAGTAGAGTTCTACCCCAATCAAGACGAGACTGAGATTGGCCTAATATCCAAAGCATTGGAAAGAGATCTTCCCTTACTTGGAGTCTGCAGAGGAATGCAGATACTCAGTGTATTTCATGGCGGGTCTCTTCATCAGCACCTGGATAATACGCCCGGTCATGAGGGCCATGGAGGCTATGACGGGACCTCAACAGAACACTCCGTAATCGCCAAAGAGGACTCCTTACTTTTCGGTTTGATGGGTACGACATTCTCTGTCAACTCTGCCCATCACCAAGGGGTTTCAGATCCAGGTTCACTCTCAATATCAGCAGTAGCTGGGCACGATGGTCTGATTGAAGCCGTCGAGAGAAGGGACAAGAAATTCTGCTTAGGCGTCCAATGGCATCCAGAGCGTAATGGGCATGACTTACTCTTCTCCGCACTCGTAGAAGCTGCGAGAAGTTGATGATGGCAACCCCTCTAGATGGTACCATGACGCTCAGGGTTTACGATACGAGGTCTCGTTCAAAGCGTGTTTTCAAGCCTCTGGTTGAGGGCCAAGTAGGGATATATGCTTGTGGCATAACCCCCTATTCCCCCAGCCATATAGGGCACGCTAGACAGGCCATCGCATTCGATATAATTGTTAGATGGCTCAGAAAGAGTGGATTCAAAGTCAATTACATCTCAAACTTCACAGATATCGATGACAAGATAATCTCAGTTTCTCTTAAGGAGGGGGTTGACTTTCTTGAAGTAGCTAATAGGAATATAGAAGATTATTTCACGGTAATGGATGCTCTCAATGTGTTAAGGGCTGATGCATATCCCAGAGTTACTGAGACTATTCCAGAAATAGTCCAGATGATTCAAGATTTGATTGATAAGAAACATGCCTATGAGGCTGAGGATGGTGTTTATTTCGAGATAGACACAGCTCCGGAAAAATATGGCCAGCTGACCGGACAGACATTGGACATGGTTAGGAAAGGAGCTGGGGGAAGGGTCGATAATACCGGTTCGGGAAAGAGAGATCATAGGGACTTCGCACTTTGGAAATTAGCTAAGGAAGGAGAGCCCAATTGGGAGAGTCCGTGGGGAAATGGAAGGCCGGGATGGCACATTGAATGTTCAGCAATGTCGCTCAAACACCTGGGGGAGAAATTCGATATCCATGGAGGGGGTTCTGATCTAATATTCCCCCATCACGAGGCAGAGATTTTCCAGTCCGAGTGTTGTCTGGGGCATGATCCAGTAGTCCAGTATTGGCTACATAATGGTATGATAAATATCGATGGAGAGAAGATGAGTAAATCAGTCGGTAATTTCTGGACAGTCAGTGACGCATTAGGGAAAATCGAACCTCTTGTACTCAGATATGCTCTGATTAATGCTCCATACAGACAGCCTGTAGATTTTAATTCCGTAATGATTGATGACTCAATCTCTCATCATGGTAGGTTGCTAAGCTCGTATTCGGAAGCACTATACTACTCCGAAGAAATCAGGAATGACTACTCAGGAATTGAACATCTTGTTGAGGCCACTCGTAGAATCAGGTCCGGTATGGATGACGACTTCAATACCCGTATTGCTCTGGTAGAGGTCCAATCTGTAGTGAAATCACTTATTTCGTTACTTGACTCAGGCGAGAAAGATCCTCATCTGATGTCATCCTATGTGCAGTGGCTAGAGGAATTTGCGGGAGAAGTTCTGGGAATTCTGCCAACTCCAAGTGTAGCAATTTCTTTACATGAGGATAAAATCTCTAGGAGGTCCGAAATATCTGCAAAAGTAGAATCATTACTAGAGATGAGGGAATCTGCGAGGGCCTCAAAAAATTGGTCAGAGTCAGATAGGATAAGGGATGAGCTTACTGAAATCGGAGTAGTAGTTGAGGATGGCCCAGAAGGCACAAAATGGAGATTAAGCTAGTATAATTGTACCATCTCATTCTTTTTCTCGTATCAGTGATCCGAAAGCAGTCTTTCTCAAGAGGGCCACAAAAGACAGAAGAAGGATGATTCCTATCACAACACTTGGAGTGAAAAATCCATTACTAGTTCGCTGGTCTTCCTCCAGCAAAGGCGTGTCAGTATCAGTATTCTGTATATACTCCACGTTGTGTCTGCAACTAACTTCCTCGGGATAGACTCCAGCATCAGTACATATCCTTCCAGGTACTGTGAATGCTTCAGATACGTCTAGCATACAGAATGATGACTCCCCTGAAATTATGCACTCTTCCGTTTCATCCATAACGATAAGTATCGAACCACAGAGAACCTGCTCGCCATCCCTATCTGTTAGCGATGGATGTTCCGAAAGGCACTCCTCCAGGTGGACCCCTTCCTCCAGAGTTGTGGGATGGGCTATGTATCCCCCTCTTGGTCCAAAGCTATTGAAGAAGTCTGGAAGTACTGGACGAGGCACTATTGGATCTCCGCCTCCCTGCGAAATATTCGTAGCAATCGGTTCCGCTCCACCGACGGTCCCTCCAACCCTATGGCCGTCTTCATCTAATTCAACGTCGTAGAATTCTGTCCACAAATCTATGCTCCTTCCATTCTGGAATGAAGGAGTCCTATTCAGGACATCGAAATAACGGTCATCGCCCATGGTGAATAGATATTCAATCGGAACAACCTTTCCCTCGTTACACCCGCTAAGATATTCCATCATTTCTGAGAAGGTCTGCTGGGCCTCTGGAACCCCATCATAGGTAATATCAACAGCCTTTCTGAATCCGTCCCCCTGTATTATCTCGACTTCATCATCCAATGCCTGCATGATGTCCACATCGCCGAACACTGGCAGGCCTCCCACGACTACCAATCTAACATCGGGGTCGATCGCTTTAATCACATTCCTGTATGGGTCGGCTTCAAATGTATCCAAGACAACTAAGTCTGCCGCAAGGCCACTTTGGATTCTACCAGTGTGATCTGACCATCCAATAGCATCAACTACATTGGTAGTAATTGTCTGAACCAATTCGTAATCGGAGAAAATATCTCCGAGAACATTCCTGTCCCACCAATCGGCAATCTTCAGTTCGTGCATAGAACTCTTAGATCCTGACGGGCTCCAGTCAGGTCCAATCATGATGTTCACTCCCTCTGATTTTGCAGTATAGATATCAGTCGTTTCCCCGTATAGTAGGAGATTTGAGGTCGGTGACCAAGCGAGACTACCTCCTACATCGCCCAGAGCAGAGAACTCAGGTTGAGTTAGACCTGTTCCGTGAATGATAACTATCTCCTCTACGAGCAAGTCATTCTGGACCAAGATATCAAACTCCGATCTACTCGACTCATCGATGCCCTCTGCCAAATGTATGAACCATGCATCAAGATTGCCATTTGAGTTGCCTTGCTTGATGTGATTGCCCTCATAGTCGGACTCAATCTCTGTCACCTTAGTATGGATTTGGTCCTTTCCGAAGTTGTAGTACTCGATATTTCTGGCTAGCATTGTTTGGAAAGTATCCTTGTTTGAGGTTGAGCTCCCTTGAATAGCAGTATTCCCACCTGCAATAGCCCTCAGTTCTGCGAATCTCATAGTTGATGAATCAGATGTAGAGCAGCCCACATCCTTGGCATCACGATATGCGTCATCAGCCTGCCATTGATACCTGTTCTGCCAGCCATCTGTCCCATGGTCCCATAGTGGGATGATATTGTAATGAGCATGGTTATGAGGGTCAATAAAACCTGGATAAATTGTGCCACTAGTAGGTATTGAAACTACTCCTTCGGCTGAACTTGGAGTTGGCTCTGAGGAACTCCATACCTCCTCGATGACTCCGTCTCGTATGAGTATCCTTCCATCATCGATAACATCAGTCTGGGATTCCATAGTTACTACTCTACCTTCCAGGATATACTCCCCCCTATGGATATGGTCCTCTGGAGGGTAGCAGTTCCCCATCAGATGGTTAACGCCGACCCATTCTTGATCGTTAGCTCCTCCTGGAGTAGGGCTGGAATCGGATAGCTTCGCCCAACTTCCGTCGCTCCCATAGCCATATGGTACCCCAAAGTCAGAGTCTTCGGACGGATAGCTTACAGAGTCTATCTCCAAACCCTCGTCATTGCTAATTGTAACCGTATCTCCCTCCCAGTAGTCAAACTCAATATTGGTCTGTGCCCTGTAGAACACAACATAGGCACCAGGCTCAATTACAGTCCCCCAAGCTATACTGCACATTGGTGAACCCCCGTTCTCCAAGTCATCTATCCACCATCCCCCTATGTCTATTGCAGAATCAGTGGGGTTGTGCAACTCTAGGAACTGGTTAGAGAACCTTCCAATTTCCCCATCTCCATTCCAATCAATCCCTCCATACTCCTCGCTATTTGGAGATACGTATATCTCGTT
>DALC01000117.1:0-273 GCA_002499325.1 Euryarchaeota archaeon UBA538 | reverse complement strand
ATGACTTCAACCCAACTATACAGGAGCATTGAGGGCGAAGTGGGAAATAGCACTATTTCTGCCCAGCTACATGGATGGCATTAGGGCAACCTGTGTCGCACTTGTTACAATCATGTTCTCCTCCGTTTCCCTGTCTGGATGTATACATGATGCAATTATTGAGAATCTGAGTGTCCCTTATCCAGAATGGTATCAAGAAATGGAATTTATCGATGATCCAATGAGTCATACAGACTCCTGTTTCAGTACTCCGTGTGTGAGAAATTTCACAAT
>DALC01000017.1:8042-8621 GCA_002499325.1 Euryarchaeota archaeon UBA538 | reverse complement strand
GACTCCCTTGACCCGGGTCTTACTGCGATTGACCAAGTTAGGTATTCTGGTGAGTTGTTGGGGATGAATCCTGATGCTGCTACCCAGAGAGCGCATGAAGTACTGCAATACGTAGGGCTGAAGGATCAGAGATACAGAAAAATCGAGACCTTTAGTACGGGTATGAAGCAAGCTGCTAAATTAGCCTGCGCACTAATACATGATCCGGAGATTCTGATTTGCGATGAGCCAACTAATGGATTAGATCAGAGGGCTAGGGAATTCATGCTACAGACTCTAAGAAAAACCGTAATGGAAGGTGGAAGATCGGTACTTATGAGTAGTCATGTAATGGACGACGTGGAAACTGTATGTGATAGGATTGTGATGATTCACAAAGGCAAGATAGTCGTTCACAGGAGTATAGACGACATGGTCAAACAGGTGGAGAAGGAAATAGAAATCTCAGTCTGGGGAGGGGCATCTCTGATGGAAACTGAACTGTCCTCAAGAGGTCTTTCTGTCAGGAGGATGGGAAGAAATATGAGGGTCACCAAGATAGATGATGATACATATACCGAGATTCTGTCGTCAGCGGCC
>DALC01000017.1:0-7628 GCA_002499325.1 Euryarchaeota archaeon UBA538 | reverse complement strand
GAAGAAGTTAGGGAAACAGGAGATTTGATGACTTCCGACCACACGGGTGAGGTGCTATGACTTCAGAGCTTGATATCTCTGGTGGCACAACCAGGATGGAATCAGCATTTGGATCCGGAGATGGAGATGATGAGGCAAAGGCCTCAGTAGCACGGAAAGCCGAAGTTAAAGGCTCGATATATGAACAGACATATCGTCCATGGAGAGGCTCACTAGGGCCTAGGTGGGTAAGGAACTATGCGATTTTTCGACACCATGTCTATGGTCTATTTTCAAGCAAAGGACACAGGTACTATCACCCTGTCGTCAGACTTACAATCCTCATAGTATTCCTATTCTCTCTTTCCCCAGTAGCAATGCTATTTTTGGCATCATTGGGTGGGCAAGGAGGTTTCGGGGAGATACTGTCCAGAATGTGGGGTATAAACAGGTATAACTTGTGGGGACAAGTACTCGGATTCTTCCCACGGAATCTTTGCATGTGGCCTCTCCTTACCGCACTTGTTGTGGGAGGTATGATTTCAGATGACCGTAGAAACGGAACGAGTGCTATATACTTCTCAAGACCAGTCAATAGGATAGATTACACAGCTATGAAGTATCTTAGTAGCGCAGTCGTACTTGGGTTCGTGATAGTTTTCTCCTACATGGTATACTACACCAGTGCAATAGTCCTGAACGGAGAGGGCTGGGCATTTCTGATCGATACCTTCCCAATCTTCATGGGGGGGCTCTTAGCGGGAATTCTTTTGGTTCTAACTTACACTTCTATCGGCCTTGCGCTTTCCAGTATCAGTCAAAGTAGATTCTTCGCCGCAGTAGCCTTCTTGGCTGTTATCTACGGTACGAAAATGGTCGCATTCCTAATAGAGTCTACCTTCGAATCATCGATTCTCTATCTGCTGAGCCCTTATGATGGTCTGGCCCATATAGGGCAGTGGCTAGTTGGAATAGAGTCTAATTATGACTATCCTCTTGCTTTTTCAATTGTCTCAATATTACTCATCAATTCCTTATCATTAGCTTTACTCACGAGCAGGGTTAGTTCTCTGGAGGTGACCAGAGAGTGAATGCAAAGGCTCCGGCTGTGATGATCGAATCTGCTTCTAAGTGGTACGGTGAAGTGATAGGCCTCAATGATGTTTCTCTAGCAATAGATGGCGGAGTTACAGGTGTTTTAGGCCCCAATGGAGCTGGTAAATCAACACTATTCAAACTACTTCTTGGTAGACTCAAGCCAAGCCAAGGTACAGTGAGATTGTTCGGTACCGATCCTTGGGAGAGCACGTCTCCTTTCAGAAGAGTGGGTTATGTTAGCGAAACTGAGCCATTGTATGAGTGGATGACTGGATTGGATTTCCTAATGACGATGGCAAGACTACATGGAATGACCAGGGACGAGGCCAGAGAAAGGGCTGAGCATGTCTTGGAGTTCGTTGGCCTGAGTGATGTTCGTTACAAAGAAGTTGGCAAGTATAGTAAGGGCATGAGGCAGAGAGTGAAGATTGCCCATGCACTTGTTCACGATCCGGATCTGATAATTCTTGATGAGCCCTTACACGGTTGTGACCCTCTCGCCAGAACTAGTATCATGAGCGTTATCAGGGAGCTGGGAAATCGCGGAAAAACTGTAATTGTTTCCAGCCACATACTTGAAGAAATCGAGAGAATTACAGAGCAGATTGTGATTCTCCATAACGGTAGACTACTCGCTCTTGGTAATTTACATGCCATTAGGGGCCTTCTCGATAAACACCCTCATAGAATTCTACTTGAAACGGAATCTCCTAGAGATTTAGCCAAGGAATTAATTACCAGAAAGCCGATCTACGGTGTTAGGTTCCCAGAGGACGGTTTTTTGGAAATTCAGACAGGAGACCTTTCCGCCGCACATGAAATTCTTCCCAGCGCAATAATTGAATCTGGAATTAGGGTCACTGCAGTTGAGAATCCCGATGACAACTTAGAATCACTACTCGGGTATCTCGTAGGGGGTGAGTGATTGGACCCACAGGGAAGAGATCTGTCAGAAACAGTTTGGACCAGACTGGATAGGAAGGCAGGCGCTGTGGTCGAGTTAACTATCAGGCAACTCAGGCACAAAATATCTACCTGGGTAGTTTTAGCATTGGGGACAATGTTGATGATTCTGCTGCTAGCTTTCTACATTGACTCAGTAAGAGAAGGATTCGAATCCATAGATAACGATGGTGACAGTGTGGATCAAGACAGAGATGGATACCCACTCGGACAAGAGAGAAAATATGGGACCAGTGACTGGAATGGAGAAGAGTACCCAGGGTCGGGAACATATATCTACGAGGGTGAAATAGACTGGAATGATGAAAATCGAGAAATTTCAGGAAACAAGACATGGGAGGGAGTCTCTCTACTTGATGCTACTTGGATAGATATCGATTACAAGGGAGGGCAATGGGACTATGTTATCGACTGGGATGATGTCACGGATTGTCCAGATACACGGGGAGAGTTGTTCGTAGACTGGATCCCCGATTTCGCGACAGCATGTGAACTAGAAGACGGTACATATGCCACAAATGGGAAATTTAATGCAGAAGGAAATCTCACAGTCCCGAGGGATTACTATCTTACCTACGGCTATGTTACTGGAATATTTGACGTTCCGAAAGATCCCAAGGAGATGTACATAGATGAGGACGATATCGATTGGGACGGTTCAGCAGGAAGTCAGGGAGTCGATGATGATGGAGACTGCCTTAGGACGGATTGGTTCGCTCAATTGGATGGCCCAGATGAATTCATGTGGTGGGAAGAGCCACATAGGCCAGACGCAAATGGTAATGGTATCCAATGTGATGTTATTTGGGTGATAAACTCACAAACCGGAGAGGTCATTTCCATCAGTGCCGACTCTTCCGTAGATGAAGATCCAGTAGACGAAAATTATGCAGGCGAAGCCAGCCACAGGACCTTCGTAATAGCGACAGGAAAGATAGCATTCGTCCTTCTACTGGGCCTATTCCTGCCTCTCTTCCTTTCTTTAGGATTGGTTCGAGATGAGACTGAGAGGGGAACATTACACTATCTACTATCTAAGCCAATTCACAGGGGCGAGTTCATACTTTATCGCGTTCTAGGATATATGGCCGTTGTCTCAGTTTTTGTTCTAGCTTTGTCTTTGGTGATGGGATTAATCACATCGATAATAGGGCCAGGAGAAAGCCTGCTCAGAGTGGGGGACCTCCCTGTTTGGTTTGGAATCGCTGTCGCAACAATACTTGTTTTGGCGGCATATGGATCTCTGTTTAACACTGTAGGGCTACTCTTGCCGAAGTATGGAGTATACCTGTGTATCGTGATTGGAGTGTGGGAATTTGCCATGGGATTCACTACTCTTATCTCTCCTAGCTCTTCAATTGCCACACTTTCTGTATCTCACTGGGGCCTACAGCTAATTGACTCAATCGTTATGGTTTCTTGGCCCGACACTCTTCAATTTTCTCAGATGTCATCAGCATTCGGCTTACAGACTGGATTAGAATGGATTTGGTCTCCTCCGGTGCATACACTAAATTCTAGTAACGCATATTTAGGTATCCTCACTTCCGTAACCATGCTCATGGGAGTCTCTCTTTCCATGATAGGTATTGGCAGTGCAGTTTTTAGCAAGAGAGAAATAATGTGATACCATGATTCAAGATAATTCTCATTTCAAGGGTGACTTCTCATCACTGTGGAGGCTTGATGTCATGCCCCCTATTCGTCGATTGTCATGGTGGTGGTGGTGGGCACTGATACTCATCCCAGACCCCGATAGGCCAGGTAGATCAAAGCAATTGATGATATTATGGTCAACAAAGGAAACTCCGGCAATAAGAGTTAGTGGACACTGGTGGAAACCCGGAGGTAGGATGTTTGTAGATGAACACGGAGGTCATGTTATTCCCGGAATGGTCTGTGCTTGGTGGTTTGATGGGGAGAAAATGTTTGAGCCTCTGGTTATGAGGGAATGCAGGATGGCCAGTATTTCAGATACACATCCTCTATGGCCAGGGGAGGGCAAAGGAGAAGGAGCAGGAGCTGTAATACCCCTGATTCCTCAAGATATGTCGATAGGAATGGCACCCGGTAACAAGTCCTTTTGGATAAATCTCTCAAGTGATGAAGAGGCAGTTACCAGAGGCGCACCCAGTAAGTTCGAAGCCGAACTCACTCCCTGGTGGGGACCCCCTAGTGAATTAACCTACAAGAATAATGAGTACTTCTTGGGTATGGGATATGATATCCTCAGATTACAAGCTACAAAGTGTAGGCTGGTTGTAGATGGCGAGGTTTTGGAGGGAACAGGCTATTTCCAGAAGGTTTCCGTTCAAGCGCCTTCCTTTCCATGGTTTTGGGGGATGTTACATTTCAATGATGGATCATATCTTGATTGGTTCATGCCACACGTCACTCCGATGTGGTCAGCGAGAGACGATAAGCCTTGGAGGTTAAGGGATTTCTTCCGTACTCCAAATATAGGCACAGGTGTTTTCCAAGATAGAAAGACTGGAAAGACTCAGAATTTCGACAACTGCACTGTTGAGCTTTGCAAGCAAAGCTCTGAAGATGCATTACTGGACGATAAGGGAAATGTTCTCCCGGAATTCAGAGTTAAGGTCTGGAATGACGACTCAAGCGCCACAATCAGAGTTAGGGCAGTTAGTAGAGCAAGATGGATTTTTGACCAACCAACTAGGGCCTCATGGGTCAGTCATCTAACCTATAATGAATATCCCCTTGAGGTAGTCTCGATCACATTCGAGGATTCCGAGGGGGTTAGGACAGAGCAGGACTATGAATGGATTCATGGAAATGCAGAACACGCATGGGGAGTTCTTCATTAGGTGTCGTTATGAGTGAGATAATTTCCAGCTTCAAATCAAAATTGGACCTTGAAGCAGTAAGAGAAAGGTTCCCCGAGATTTCCGATTCAGAAACTCCAATATGGCATGGAAGCCCAGCTTTGATGTCCATGTCCGGTAAATATGCTCTGGCTGGATTAGTACTTGTAATCCACCTAATCTTCTACTGGGCTGCTAAGTATGATACTGTTATCGAAGGAGAGGCTAATTTGAACCTTGTAGTAGGACTAGCTAAAACAATCATAGACATTTCGGGTGTTTTAGGGTTTGCAATAATGATGCTCCTGGTCGCAAAAGTAAATCACTTTCTAAATACATCCACATCAGGGGGATGGACGACATCATGGTTACTCGTTAATGGATTAATTCCTCTATTTTGGTACACTACAACAGTCATAAACTCAATTTTAATATTTATTGGATATCATGGATTTGATCATTTTATCGGAGAACACATTCCAGTCTGGAAAGATTGGTACTATCTCGTACTAGGGGTATTATCTTCAATCTCCGCCGTGGCCTTGACTGCACACTATAGCAATGCATTCCAATATGCCATTACAGATAAGAGGGTCCACATTAGGAAAAAGTTCCTTTATTTCGACTCTAGTGTGGTTGGCATCCCGTTTGAGAAGGTTGAAAACCTAAAGGTTGAGCCTTCAATAATCGGGAGAATATTTGGTTTCGGAAACATACATGTGATTACTGACGGAATGCAATCAAATATCACTGATGATAATGTCTTAGTTAAACAATCAAGTTTCTTGAATCCTTTAAGCTGGATTTTTATTCAGAGAAAAAGCAATCCCTCTTCTCAAGATCCGAGTGAATGTCTTTACTGTATCAGTGAACCTATGTCTGTTTACGCATTAATCAACGAGTTAATAGACAATTCATAATGGTCTTCCGCACCGTTCTTAACTGCAAGGCCACCGATTAAGCCCGAGGGAGACCAATGGAAGACACAGTAACTCAAGCAGCACAACTAATCACAAAAGGAGATTTCATTGGGGCAATGGAAATTTTCGAGGCTTTTTCGAACGCCAATCCTGACGACCCAGCAGGTTTCCATGGATGGGCAGAAGCTGCTCTTTTTGAGATTCAGGCCAACGGAAATCTGGATGATAAAGGGAATGATAGGATTAACGAGGGCCAGATAGCAGCTTATTTCAGAAAAGCGTCATCCATGGACCCGAAGAACCCTGACTACCTCGCCTCCTACGCCAACGCTCTACTCGAATTCGATAGAATGCCAATGGCAGTTCGCGAATTCAGGAAGCTCAAGTCATTAGGGGATGAGTTAGACGACGTAGACGTCTCATTCCACTTGTATGAAGCCGCCAAGGCGTTGATTGAATTGGTAGATATGAAGACAAACTATGACAGGAGCAATCCCAACGCTCGACAATTTATCCCAATAGCACTGGAGTTCGCGATGTTAGGTCTCGGCTTTTCGTCAGTAGACGAGGCGATGGAGTACCTAGTTTCAGATGAATAGGGGGAAAACAAACTGACCAGCGACTGTTTTCTAGTCGCCATCGGGTACCACGGAGGTCTATTTCACGGATCCCAAATACAACCCGATGTTAGAACTGTCCAAGGCACTCTGAAGGAGTCACTGAAAGAGATAGGATGGTGGAGTGAGGGGTGTCTCAGGCTCTCCAGTAGAACCGATGCAGGAGTAAGCGTGAGGATGAACCTGGCCAGTATAGACCTTCCCGAGTCAGTAATCTCATCTGTTGACGGGTCGAAAGTAATCAGGGCCCTTAACGATCGTCTCCCAGATGATTTGGTGGCATGGGCCGCGAAAAAAGTCCCTTCCACTACTCCGACACGTCCGGTAATTTCAAGGAAGTACTACTACAGATGCGAAGTTATCAAAGCATGGCCTGAAAATGTCGATATTGATATCCTAAGCAAAGCATGTCAAATTTTTGTAGGGACTCATGACTTCACCAATCTCTGTAGGCTTGAAGAAGGAAAAGATCCAACTAGGACTGTAATTAGTTGTAATCCTTGGCTAGATAGTGATAACAGGCCAATAGGAATTTGCGTGGTTGCGAAATCATTTCTGTGGAACCAAGTCAGGAGAATGGCCTCCGCCATCACAGGAGTCGTATCAGGAGAATATGATCTAGACTTCCTAGCTAAATCTATTGAAAACCCAAATATTCCCGTTGATATGGGAATGGGGAGCTCTAGAGGTTTGATTCTTTGGGAAATCAACCATTCGGCACTGGATGGAATTGGAATGGGTTCTATCCCCGATACCAGAATATTCTCAAAGCCACCATCTTCACTCAGGGGGCATAAGAATTGGATGGGGTTGGCTAACTTGGAAATGTCCACAATGGTTAACTCAGAATGGATTAGAGAAATCGGTCTATCCTAATCCAAACTTCATCACCATCATCGCAGGGTAGGCTTTCTCTCAGGAATGAGTTAGAGATAATTTCAGCAGTTTTGGTATGCCTAGTTAAGTCAGGGATCAGTAAGGCACATTTTGTCCATATTTCAGAATCGATTGAGATACTAGCATGAAAAGCTGTAGCTCCTCCAAACGACTTTCCATCCCTTTCAAAACCTTGAATCCTAATTGGCTCAAGTCCGACAACATCGCTTCCTTCGTCCAGTCCAGAAGCAACTCTCAATTTCCTGTAAGGGTCCAAGCTCTCACTTTCCAGATCTACATTCAATGTGCCAGGCCAAGCACTGGATCCCAGTACTTCTTTGAATTGCTCT